>WRIF01000021.1 GCA_009782865.1 Promicromonosporaceae bacterium | reverse complement strand
CACCCCGTTGTCGAAGCCCTTGGACAGGACGATGTCGTTGACGGCGCGACGGATCTTGGCGTCCTTGGCGATGTAGGCCGGGACGTTACCGGCGCCGACGCCGAGGGCGGGCTTGCCGGTCGAGTAGGCGGCGCGCACCATGGCATTGCCGCCGGTGGCGAGCACCAGCGAGGTGCCCGGGTGGTTCATCAGCTCGGAGGTGGCCGCGATCGAGGGGTGCTCGATCCACTGCACGCAGTCGGCGGGAGCGCCGGCCGCGATGGCGGCGTCGCGCACGATCTTGGCGGCGGCCACGGAGCACTGCTGTGCCGAGGGGTGGAAGCCGAAGATGATCGGGTTGCGGGTCTTCAGGGCGATCAGCGCCTTGAAGATTGCCGTGGAGGTGGGGTTGGTCACCGGGGTCACCCCGGCGACCACGCCGACCGGCTCAGCGATCTCCACGATGCCGTTGAGGTCGTCGCGGCCGATGACGCCCACGGTCTTGAGGTCCTTCAGCGAGTTTGTGACGTGCTCACACGCGAAGATGTTCTTGGTGGCCTTGTCTTCAAAGACGCCTCGGCCGGTCTCGTCGACGGCCATCTTGGCCAGCTGGCCGTGCATGTGCAGCGCGGCGATGGAGGCCTTCTTGACGATGTGGTCGATCTGCTCCTGCGTGAAGTCGGCGTAGGCATCGAGGGCCACGAGGGCCTTCTGTACCAGCGCGTCGACCTCGGCAGCAGCGTCGATCACAGGGGCCTTGACGGACGCTGCCTCGGCAGTCGCCTTCGTCTTGCGGGGAGTGCTCACATTTTCTCCTGTGGAATTGGGGCGCGCCAATCACGCCCCGGCTTCATTGGTGTGCTCGTGAATGTTTTCACAATGAGGGGTCGGCTGACAAATCGCCTGGCCCGCTACTGCCGCCAGGCGCGGGCGATTGTGGCCTGGCCGAGCACGCGAGTTCCCTGGTAGATCACCATGGATTGGCCCGCTGCCACCCCGCGCAGGGTGCCGCTTGTGAGTCTTGACACAAGCGTTTCGCCCTGGTCTTCCAGCGTCAGTTCGGCGCTCATTTCGCGCCCGTGCGCGCGCACCTGCACCGCGATCCCGGATGGCGGGCCATCGGCGCCGAAGATGGGCGCCGGATCCGTCAGCCACGACGCCCGCCTTCCCTGCAGGTGATTGACGGTCAACAGCTCCTCGGCCCCGACCACCACCGAGTTGTCGCGCATGTTGGTGGACAGCACGTACCGCGGCCGGCCATCGACGGCCGGCCGGCCCAGCGCCAGGCCCTTGCGCTGGCCAACGGTGTAGGCGTAGGCACCCTCGTGCTCCCCCACCTGCCGCCCCTCCGGGTCGAGGATCGGCCCGGGCCTGGCCCCCAGGCGGTCGCGCAGGAAGCCGCGGGTATCGCCGTCGGGGATGAAGCAAATGTCATAGGAGTCCGGCTTGGCAGACACCGCCAGGTCGCGCTGGGCCGCCGCAGCACGCACCTCATCCTTGGAGGCAAAGCCCCCTAGGGGAAAGAGCACGCGCGAGAGCTCATCCCGGCCCATGACGGCCAGCACATAGCTTTGGTCCTTGGCGTGATTGGGGCTGCGATGCAGCTCTGGGCCGTCTGGCCCCGGCAGGGCCTGCGCGTAGTGACCGGTCGCGATGGCGTCGAAGCCCAGCGCCTGCGCCTTGTCGAGCAGGGTGCGGAACTTGACATGCTCGTTGCAGCGCAGGCACGGGTTTGGGGTGCGCCCGGCGGCGTACTCAGCGAGAAAGTCTTCGACCACCGTGTCCTGAAACGTCTCGGAGAGGTCCCAGACGTAGAACGGGATGCCCAGGCGGTCGGCCACCCGGCGAGCGTCGGAGGCGTCCTCGAGGGAACAGCAGCCGCGCGAACCGGCGCGGAACAGCTGCGGGTTGCGGGTCAGCGCCATATGCACCCCCACCACCTCGTGCCCGGCCTCGACGGCCAGGGCCGCCGCCACGGCAGAGTCGACCCCGCCGGACATAGCCGCCAAGACCCTCATCGCAGGACTCCCATCACAGCACTCTCATCGTGCGCTCGTCAGGCCCGCGTTGCGAGCCCGCTCGGCCACGGAGGGCAGGGCGGCGAGCAGGGCATCGACGTCTGCCTCGGTGGAGGTGGAGCCAAGGGAGAAGCGCAGTGCCCCGCGGGCCGACTCCTCGTCCACCCCCATGGCCAGGAGCACATGGGAGGGTTGGGGAATGCCGGCCTGGCAGGCCGAACCGGTGGAGGCCTGCACCCCGGCGGAGTCGAGCAGGTAGAGCAGCGAGTCTCCCTCGCAGCCGGGGAACGTGAACAGCGCGCTGCCGGGCAGGCGGCCGGTGGCGGGTTCCGGCCCCCGCAGGACGGCATCGGGCACGGCGCGGCGCACGCCGGCGATCAGCCTGTCTCGCAGGGAGGTGAGGTGCGCGGCCCGCTCCGCCTGCGTCGAGGTTGCCTCGGCCAGCGCCACCGCAAAGGCGCGGATCGCCGGCACGTTAACCGTGCCGGCCCGCAGTCCCCTTTCCTGGGAGCCGCCCTGGGTCAGGGACTCAATCGGCAGGTCGCGCCGGGTCAGCAGCGCCCCGACCCCCAGGGGCGCGCCGAACTTGTGGCCGGAGACGGTGAGGGCATCGGCCCCAGAGGCGGCGAAGGACACCGGCAGCTGCCCTACGGCCGAGGCGGCGGCTCGGTGCAGCGGCACCCCGAAGCGCTGACACAGGCGGGCCACCTCCGCAATCGGTTGAAGAGTCCCCACCTCATTGTTGGCCCACATCACCGAGGCGAGGGCCGTGGAACTGGCCTCACCGAACTCCGCGGCCAGCGCCGCCAGCTCGAGCCGTCCATTCTGATCTACCTCGGCCAGCGCCACCTCGGCGCCGGCGTGCCCGGCCAGCCAGAAGGCGGGATCGAGCAGGGAGTGGTGTTCTACGGCGGAGACCAGGAGGCGGCGGCGGGCGGCATCTTGACTTCGCCGTCCCCAGAAGATGCCCTTGAGGGCGAGGTTGTTGGCCTCGGTGCCCGAAGAGGTGAAGATCACCTCTGAGGGGCGGGCGTCGAGGCAGGCGGCCACGGTTTCGCGGGACTCTTCGAGCACGCGGCGGGCGCGCCGGCCGGCGGCGTGCAGGGAGGAGGCGTTGCCGGCATGGCCCGCCTCCTCGACGTAGGCCGCCAGCGCAGCCGGCGTAGGCGCCGTGGAGGCCGCGTGATCGAGATAGTGACTCACGGCCCCCATCCTACGGTCGGCCGTGGTCGGGGTTCCAACAATGGTCCCTGCAGCCCGGGCGGGGTTCAAGGGGCTCTGCACCGGGGCGGTGGCGCACAGCCCCCTACGTGAGATCGGGTACGGCTGGTCTTCTGCCGGACGGCGTGGCTATTTCGCCCCGGGACGCCGTCCTAGCGAGGCGGCAATAGTCTCGATACTACGACCTTAGCCGCTGTCGCTCGCCACGCCGCCGAGGAAGGCACGCGGTATCGCTCAGGCACAACCAGCGCAGCGATGCGCGGGCGGGCATCTGTGGAGTGAGCTCGACATCCGCTCGATGAAGGCTGACGGACAGAGACAAGACCACAGGGACGACCAGGAGACAGTTTCATCGAGAACAGCCACTCCCGTCTGAACAAACGGCCTGAGCTGACGCGTCTACTAGCAACTCAGAATGAAGCCAACCGCCAAGGATCAGCGGTACTCTTCCAAGGGTCCAACTGAAGTTGAGGCCCTTTGAGGCCGCGAGCCTGGGCGACCTCGGCAGCCAGTGCCTCGTTGTCTGCGTAACCGGGCTGCCGTTTTGCGAGCCCGAACACTAGTTCGCTGTATGGTATGCCGCCCGGATCCGAGGCATTGTAAACCTGACTGTTATCCCTGATCGCTGTGAGAAGGCCCGCAACCTGGTCAGCACCGAGTCCCTCGGCGTCGCACAGCATCTTCCATACCTGATCAGTTCGGCTGAACCTCTCTGATCGCTTGAGCGCCTCCACCATCGAGGACCAAAAGCCACTACGAAGCATCACCCGTCTGGAGAGCCAGTCCACGATCGTCTGTGCAATCTGCTCTCCGGTCATGTTGTCGCGCACTTCATCATCCCCTTGCTTCTTCCCAAACAACCCTTTGGGAGTGTGCTTCTGAAACATCAGCGGCAGGCAGGGAACGCCACGCCCGAGAAGCCATCCGACTTCCTGGTCGCACCAGTGGCTTTCCTCGAATCCAGGCATCAGGAAGGCCACTCCGGCGTGGCAGGAAGCCAGGCGCGCCTCTATCTCCGCTCGCCACTCATCGTCGGGCTCGATGTGGATGTGGCCACGAACATCTCGATGCCCCACTTCATGAGTTCCGCAGCCACCTGGCCCACCAAGTCCCTATGCGTGGCAAGATGGGAAGCGAAGATGCTAAGAGGTTGCCCGGCGTTGAGGGGAACTGCCAACGCACGAACGCCGAAGACTGCCTCGGTCGCCGAAATGAGGTCGAGCAACGTCGCAGTCTGGAGTCCTTGAACGCGTTCCTGAACCACTGTGATTCGATCGGTCGGCTCGCGCCAATGATCGTCCTGCTCCCACTCGGATGACTCGATTGGCGGTACCTTGACAGCATCGAAGAGCAAGTTGACATCGCGCAGGTGCTTGGTGGACAACTCGTGCGACAGGGACCTGATTTGCTGGATACGCTGGACATCAATCAGCATGCCTGTACTCTACCCGCTGCGTCCTGACCTCCTAGATGCGTTCGGAGCAGTAAGCGTCAACCTGGCCACCCGGCGCCACGCGCGCATAGGGTAGGAGCATGAGCAAGGGAGTGCTGTACGTGATGACGACGGTGGTGACGGGCCTGATCAAAATCGGGAGGTCCGGGACAGACAACTGGGAAACGCGGATGGCCGGGCTCCGCCGCCACGGCTACCAGAACGTCGCCGGCCTCAAGCCGTACTTCGCCATCGAGGTCGAGGACTACGACGAGAAGGAACGACTCCTCCAGGAGGTCTTCTCGAAGCATCGCGTGGCCGACAGTGAACTCTTTGCGCTCGACGCCGATCTGGCCAAGCAACTCCTCCTGGCCTTCAAGGGCAGGGCGCTGTTCCCGCCGGCCACCGACCAGGAGGGCGCCTTCGAGGAGGTCACTGAGACCCGCAAGGTGGAACGCCGGTTCTCGTTTCCAAAGGTCGGCATCCAGGACGGGGAGACCATTCATCTACTCGGCTACCCGCACATCAAGGCGACCGTTTCTGGGGTCAAGACCGTCACCTACGATGGCGAGGCCGGACTCAGGCTCTCCCCGCTCACCCGCGACCTCTACGACGAACTCGGCCTCCATCGCCAATCCGGATCGTTCCAGGGCGCACAACACTGGGTTTACCAGGGCAAGAGGCTCTGGGACCTAATGCCGCCCGCGGCCGGTGACGACTAGCCGCCCATGTTGTCGCGCAGGGCGGCGCGGGCCTCTGCGCTGGCCCTCTCGGCGGCGGAGCGCAGGCCGGCGACGCTTGGCCCGGCGGCAAGCACCGCGCGGGAGGACGAGGCCAGCACGTTGCCGCGGGCCGCCCCGAACACCTGGGCCAGTTCGGCAGGGCCAGCGCCCTGGGCGCCGACCCCAGGGGCGAGCAGCGGGCCGTTCACGGCCGTCAGGTCGGTGCCGGTCCCGGCCACGGCGTCGCCAATCGTGGCGCCAACCACCAGACCAATCGAGCCCAGCGGCTCGGCGCCCGCGTTGACCGCGGCGGCCTGGGCGGCAATCGAGGCCGCCACCGACGTTCCGTCTGACAATCGGGCGTGCTGCACGGAGGCGCCCTCCGGGTTGGAGGTGAGGCACAAAACGAACAGGCCCTTGCCGTTCGCCAGGGCCAGGTCGATGGCCGGGCGCAGGGAACCGAAGCCCAGGTAGGGCGAGACCGTCAGGGCGTCCCCCGCCAGCGGCGAGGCATCATCCAGGAAGGCGCTGGCGTAGCCCGCCATGGTCGAGCCGATGTCGCCGCGCTTGGCATCCACGATGGTCAGCGTCCCCACGGCCCGGGCGGCCGCCAGGGTCTCCTCCAGCACGGCCACCCCGGCCGAGCCGAAGCGCTCGTAGAACGCGGCCTGCGGCTTGAACGCCGCCACCCGCCCCCCCAACGCCTCGACCACGGTCAGGCTGAAGGAACGCAGGCCGGTGACATCGTCGGGCAGGCCCCAAGCCTCCAACAGCGAGGCGTGGGGATCGATGCCTACGCACAGGGGGCCGAACTCGCCCATCGCGGCGTGCAGGCGCGCGCCGAACGAGGCGCTCATCGCCCGAGCCTGACGTTGGTGTCGGCGGTGTGTTCCTGCAGCGACTTCACCTCGAACGGGCCGGCCAGGATGGCCTCGATGCCCTGGACGGCGGCCGACAACTGGTCCACCGTGGTGACGATGGCCTTGTCGGCGGCGGTGGTGGCGGCCCGAATCTCGTAGCCGTCGGAGCGGGAGAGCGCCGTCGACGGGGTGTTCACCACCAGGTCGACCTGGCCCTCGTTGATCAGGTCCACGATGGTCGGCTCGCCGCCCGGGCCGCGCCCGGCCGAGAACTTCCGCACCTCCCGACAGGCGATGCCGTTTCGGCGCAGCACCTGGGCGGTGCCCCCGGTCGCGATCACCTGGAACCCGAGTTCCACCAGGCGCTTGCACGGGAAGACGATCGAGCGCTTGTGCCGGTCGGCCACCGAGATGAACGCGGTGCCAGACCTCGGCAGGCCCCCGAACGCGGCGGCCTGGCTCTTGGCGAAGGCGTGCGGGAAGTCGGCGTCAAGGCCCATGACCTCGCCGGTGGACTTCATCTCCGGCCCGAGCACGGTGTCGACCGCCTTGCCGGCCGCGGTGCGGAAGCGCTTGAACGGCAGCACCGCCTCCTTGACGGCGATGGGGGCGTGCAGGTCGAGGTCGCCGCCGTCCCCGGCGGCGGGCAGAACTCCGGCGGCGCGCAGGTCCGTGATCTTCTCCCCCACCATCACGCGAGCCGCCGCCGTGGCCAGCGGCACCCCGGTCGCCTTGGCGACAAACGGCACGGTGCGCGAGGCGCGCGGGTTGGCTTCCAACACATACAGCACATCGGAGACCAAGGCGTACTGCACATTGAGCAGGCCACGCACGCCCACCCCCTTGGCAATCGCCTCGGTGGAGCGGCGGATGCGGTCGACCTCGGCGGTGGACAGGGAGACGGGCGGCAGCACGCAGGCCGAGTCACCGGAGTGGATGCCGGCGGCCTCGATATGCTCCATGACGCCACCGAAGTACAACTCCTCACCGTCGTATAGGGCATCGACGTCGATCTCGATGCCGTTGTCGAGGAAGCGGTCGATCAGCAGCGGGGCGGCGAGCACATTGCCCGACGTCGCCGCGGTCTCCTCGGCGTTGGCCAGGGCCCGCTCCACATACTCGGTGAGCTGTTCGCGCGAGTAGACGATCTCCATGCCGCGTCCGCCCAGCACGTAGGACGGGCGCACGAGCACCGGGTATCCGATGTTCTCGGCCACCTTGACCGCCTGCCCCAGGGTGCGGGCGGTGCCGAACGCCGGGGCCGGCAGGCCAGCGTCGACCAGCACCTGCCCGAACACGCCCCGGTCCTCGGCGCTGTCGATCGCCTCGGGGGTGGTGCCGAGAATCGGCACGCCGGCATCCTTCAGACGGGCAGCCAGCGACAGCGGGGTTTGGCCGCCCAGCTGGACGATCACCCCCTTGATGGGACCGGCCGCCAGTTCGCGGTGGTACACCTCAAGGACGTCCTCGAAGGTCAGCGGCTCGAAGTAGAGCCGGTTCGAGGTGTCCGGGTCGGTCGAGACCGTCTCGGGGTTGCAGTTAATGGTGATCGTGTCGTATTGATCCTTGAGCGTGAGGGCGGCGTGCACGCACGAGTAGTCGAACTCCAGCCCCTGACCAATGCGGTTGGGCCCCGATCCCAGGATGATCACCGCCTCGCGCTCCCGCGGCTGCACCTCGCACTCAACATCGTAGGTCGAGTACAGGTAGGGCGTGTTCGCCACCACGGTACCGGCCACGGTGTCTACCGACTTGAACACCGGGCGCACCCCGAGGGCGTGGCGAATCTCGCGCACCGACGCCTCGCCACCTGCACCCATCGAACGCAGGGCGGCAATCTGCCGGTCGGACAGGCCGTGGCGCTTGGCCCGCAGCAGCAGGTCGGCGCCAAGGGTGGCCGCGGCGGCCACCTCGGCGGCCACCTCGTTCATTAGCTGAATCTGGTCCAGGAACCACGGGTCGATCCAGGTGGCGGCAAACACTTGCTCCACCGTCGCCCCGGCGCGCAGGGCCTGCTGCACCCCGACCAGGCGAAACTCGGTGGGGGTCTTGATCTCCTCCAGCAGCGCCGCCAGTTCGGCGCCGGCCACGGGCTCGCCCTCCCAGTGGAAGGCCACCCCCGGCTTGTCAATGGAGCGCAGGGCCTTGCCGAGGGCCTCGGTGAAGTTGCGGCCCAGGCTCATCGCCTCACCGACCGACTTCATGGTGGTGGTGAGCGTGCCGTCTGCGGCGGGGAACTTCTCGAAGGCGAAGCGCGGCACCTTGGCGACCACGTAGTCGATGAGCGGCTCGTGGCTGGCACTGACCGGAACCAGGTCGCCAGCGATCTGGTCGAGGGTGTAGCCGACGGCCAGCTTGGCGGAAATCTTGGCGATCGGGTAGCCGGTCGCCTTGGAGGCGAGGGCCGAGGAGCGCGAGACGCGCGGGTTCATCTCGATGACGATGACCCGGCCGGTCTTGGGGTCGACGGCGAACTGGATGTTGCAGCCGCCGGCGGCGATGCCGACGTCGCGGATGATCGCACACGAGATCTCGTGCAGCTTCTGGTACTCGACCTCCGTCAGGGTCAGGGCCGGGGCCACCGTGATTGAGTCGCCAGTGTGAACGCCCACGGCGTCGACGTTCTCGATCGAACAGATCGCGATGACGTTGTCGGCGGAGTCGCGCATCATCTCGAACTCGTACTCCTTCCACCCGAGGATCGACTCCTCCAGGAGCACCTCGGTGGTGATGGAGTAATGCAGGCCCTGCTCGACGATGCGGCGCAGTTCCGCCTCGTCGCGGGCCAGGCCAGAGCCGAGTCCCCCCATGGTGAACGAGGGACGCACCACGAGTGGATACCCCAGCACCTCGGCGGCGTCGATGGCGGCCTCGACGTCGTGCACGATGAAGGAGCGCGCGGACTCGGCGCCGCAACGCTCCACCACCTCCTTGAACGCCTCGCGGTCCTCACCGCGCTGAATGGCGGGGATGTTCGCGCCGATCAGTTCGACGTTGTACTTGGCCAGGACGCCCAGTTCGTCGAGCTTGATGGCGGCGTTGAGGCCGGTCTGGCCGCCGAGGGTGGCCAGCAGCGCGTCGGGGCGTTCCTTTTCGATGATGGTGGTGAGCACCTCGGGGGTGATCGGCTCGATGTATGTGGCATCCGCGAACTCCGGGTCGGTCATGATGGTGGCCGGGTTGGAGTTGACCAGGATGACGCGCAGGCCCTCGGCCTTGAGCACCCGGCACGCCTGGGTGCCGGAGTAGTCGAACTCGCAGGCCTGGCCGATGACAATCGGCCCGGAGCCAATCACCATCACCGAAGAAATGTCTTGGCGACGCGCTCCGCCCACTAGCGGCACCTCTTCTGGGGTGGCCGACGGGGCGGGGGCCGGGAAGCGGGCCTGCACCTCGGCGACCAGCTCATCGTCGGTCCGTTCGCGCGGCAGCCCGTGCTCGGTGGTGGCGAGCAGGGCCTCGCCCGAGAACACCCCGGCGCCGACCGGGCCGTGCGAGGCGATCAGGCGGGTGAGCAGGCGGGTGTCGACGTCCGTGATGCCGACGATCGCCTCGGCCTCCAGGTCGCGGTCGAGGCTATGGGAGGCGCGCCAGTTGGAGACGACGCGCGAGCGGTCGCGGATCACCAGGCCGGCGGCCTCGATGTGGGTGGAGCCCGCCTGGTCGGCCTGCCTGTCTGCCTCATTGACGCCGGTGTTGCCGATGTGCGGCGTGGCAAAGACCACTATCTTTCCCTGCTGGGCGGGGTCGGTCAGGGCCTCCTGGTAGCCGGCGATCCCGGTCTCGGTGGCGAGCACGCCATAGGTGGTTCCGCGCGCCCCGTAGGCGAGTCCTTCCAAGATGGTGCCGTTGGCGAGGACGAGTTTGGCTTTGGTCACTTTGCTTCCTTAGGGACTGGCAACGAATCGATGACGGTGGCGCGACCTCGCAGGAACGTGGCCACAACTTGGCCGGGCAGGCGCCGGCCGGCGTAAGGGGTGTTGGCGGAGGCGGTTTGCTGCGTGGCGCCGTCAACCACGTTGGATGCCTGCGGATCGTAGAGAACCAGGTTGGCGGGCTCCCCCACCGCGATTGGACGGCCGTGGAGGTGGTCGACCCGGCCGATGCGGGCGGGGCTAGACGACATGACTCGGGCCACGTCTTCCCAGGTGAGCAGGCCCGTATCGATCATGGTCTCCTGCACGACGGACAGGGCGGTCTCCAGCCCGGTCATCCCGAACGCCCCCTCGCCCCAGGGGCAGTCCTTGTCCTCCAGGGCGTGGGGGGCGTGGTCGGTGGCGACGATGTCGATGGTGCCATCGGCGAGGGCCTCACGGACCGCCTCGACATCGTCGGCGGTGCGCAGCGGCGGGTTGACCTTGTACAGCGGGTTGTACGTGCGGGCCAGCTCGTCGGTCAGCAACAGGTGGTGCGGGGTAACCTCGGCGGTGACGTTGATGCCGCGCGCCTTGGCCCAGCGGATGATCTCGACGCTGCCCCGGGTGGACAGGTGGCAGACGTGCAGGCGCGAGCCGACGTGCTCGGCCAGGAACACGTCGCGGGCGATGATCGCCTCCTCGGCCACAGACGGCCAGCCGGTCAGGCCGATCTCGGCGGAGACGACCCCCTCGTTCATTTGGGCGCCCTCGGTCAGCCGCGGCTCCTGGGCGTGCTGGGCGATCACACCATCGAAGGCCTTGACGTATTCCAGGGCGCGGCGCATCAGCACCGGGTCCCAGACGCACTTTCCGTCGTCCGAGAACACGCGGACCCGGGCGGCGGAGTCGGCCATCGCGCCGAGTTCGGCCAGCTGCATCCCGTCGAGTCCGACGGTGACGGCGCCGACCGGGAAGACGTCGGCCCAGCCGGCCTCCTGCCCGAGGCGGGCCACCTGCTCCACCACCCCGGCGGTGTCGGCCACCGGCGAGGTGTTGGCCATGGCGTGCACGGCGGTGAAGCCGCCCGCGGCGGCGGCGCGCGTTCCGGACTCAACGGTCTCCACGTCCTCCAGCCCTGGTTCGCGCAGGTGGGTGTGTAGGTCCACCAGGCCAGGCAGCAGGATCAGGCCAGTGGCGTCAACGACCACGGCCCCTTCGGCCCGGTCCGGCGAA
>WRIF01000020.1 GCA_009782865.1 Promicromonosporaceae bacterium | reverse complement strand
CCTGTTCGACTCCACTGGGATTCGTACCTGACCGTCGGCGCCGGTGGCGGGAACACCCAACCTTCCGGGCCAAGAATGGCCGGCCACCTGCGCTAGCAACGCCTTTGGTTCCGGGAGCAGCGCGGCCTGTTCCGGGGAGGTGACTATCTCGACGACGGCAGAGCCGATGGCGCCCTCCATGAGCGGCTGACCAGCTCCGACGCCGGCTCCAACCGCCACCCCCGGGCTGAGCGTCACCCAGGCCGGAAGTTCCGCGAAGAACGCCACGTCACCTAACCGCACCACTCCGTCAGCGGGGAAGCCTACTTCGCGCTGCCAGGCGACGACCGCCCGCCTGGTGTGGTCACGAAACACGCCATCCGGCTCCACGGCTAGGTGCTCTTGATCCACCAGGAACTCCTGCAGTTGCCGTACGTCCGGACCGCGCGTGCCGACCGTCAGATCGCGAGAGGCCGGAACCTCACCGGGCACGGCAACCACGGGGCGAAGGGCTACGGACAGCAGTTGATCGCCTGCCTCAACCCGACCTGAGTCCGGCAGGTCGACCGAGGTAACCACTCCGCCCTGAGTAGCCCAAACGAGCGGGGCCATCGGCCAACTGCCCTGCGCCTCAAACCGCACCTCGTGGCCCACCGTCCCCACCGTGACCTCGTGCGAAACCGGCGCCTCGACCACCTGCTCTGCCTCGTCGGCGGCAAAGCCTCGACCGGCCAAGACGCCGGCCGCGCCGGCCACCAGGGCAAACGTCACCCAGCCCGCCGCCGCCAGCGTTCCACGCTTCCCGGTTCTACTCATGCATCCCTCTACTCGAAGAAGTCGGGCCAGGGGCAGGCGCGAACTGCGGCATCGAAAGGTGTCCCTTCAGCGATTGCCATGCCGGTCGGATCGAAGTCGCTCCCTCCCAGACGAAGCATCTGATCGACCACAGTCTCCAAGGATGGAGGCGGAGCCGTGATCATCCCAGCATCAGCCATACAGTTGAACCAAGCCAACTGCCTATAGTAAAACTCCGTAGCACTCTCCACCGTCGAAGGCGGCGATATGTCCGGATAACGATCTTGGCAGTCAAGAATAATTTCTAATGTACGATCAGGCCCAAACAAGGTATTATCTACCTTTGAACTTGGAGGCTCGTTCGGATTTCCAGGGAACACCTCTATTCCCCACTGTCGAATGCACTCAGCGGTTGCATCATTGCGTTCGCGCAGCGTCATTGGCCGAATGTCTTGACTTGCCCCAGACTCCTCCTCGAGCTCAACAAAGGCGTCATCGACTGAGGGTGATGCCTCGACAGCGGTCGACGGCACTTGAGGCCCATCCCCGTTATCGGCAGAAAGGTCGTCAGCCGAGGATGCTGTCTCAACGGCGGCTGATGGCGCTTGCGAGCCATCCTCGTTATCGGCAGAATTGTCAGCGGAGCAGGCCGTCAGGGCGGCCACAAGGACAAAGGACGCGGCAAGGGCCAGCGTGCGGCCCAAAGAGGCAGGGCCGCACGCTGCGGAGTGGTCGCCTAGACGGCGTTCATTACACATGCAGGTGTCCGGCTGACGATTCGGATGCCCGCAGTCATGCTCCAGGTCCCGCCGAGCAAGCGGTTTGCTCGTTCGGTCCGAGTCAAGTTGCCTGAAGTGCCTGGACCGCTGTTGGTTACGGTGCTGCCTGGCGCCCTCATCGACCATGAACCCTGAACGGTGGCCGTGAGGACACCCTGCTGCTGGTTTGGCGTCAAGCAGTTGTGGGTACCGCTGGCAGATGCAGCATGTGCCGGGGTGGCCGCTAGGCCGATTGCAAGTACCGCTGCCATCGCCGCGGCTGAAGCGCGTCGTAACACGCTAGATTGGAGCTTCATTGTTCCCTCTCGTCGTGATTTGTAGTTGCCGGGCCCGCATCATCCGGGACGTTTGTCCGGATGATGGTCGCAACCTATCGTCGCTGAACCGCCCTGTCTAGGCCTGCTCGGGCACTCCAGCCGCATTGGCCGCGAGAAGGGTAGGGTGACCTGCGCAGACACCCAAATGACGGGTTCCCGGCATCGGGTTTGCGGCCTCGGGGTCTGGCAGGCCTAGCGGGCAGCAGGAGAACCAAACAGGGAGTCTTCCGGCGCGGCCGGGACGACGCGCAGGCGGCGGGCGGTCGGCGGCGGTGACGCGGCGGCCAGGGCCTGCAGGTCGGCCACTGAGTCGGCGCCCGCCCGGATGATCCAGCCCGAGCAACCGTCCAGATCGCCTTGCGCGATGGCGACGGCCAGTTCGACCGAGCGCTCTACCGGCGTCCACTCCTTACGACCCACGTGCAAAAGCGCGTCCCGAGTCATGTCGGTGATCACCACTCCCGGCGCCAACTCGAACACCCTCAGCCCCAGTTCGTGGCCCTCGTCGTGCAGGCTCGCGCCCATCCGGGCCAAGGCCGTCTTGGAAGCGGTGTAGGCCGTCGAGCGTTGCATCTCGTAGCACGCGGCCCCGGACGACAGGTCGATCACTCGCCCTCCCCCGCGCCCCAGCATCTGCGGGATGAGCGCGTGGCTCAACAGGAATGGGCCCCGCAGGTTGACCTCCAGGGTGCGCCACCACTGGTCGGGGTCGGCCTCCCACAGCGGCACCTCCGCCTCAAACACCCCAGCCGCATTGACCAGCAGGTCGATGCCGCCCAGCTCGGAGACGGCCCGCGCGGCGGCGGCCGACACCCCCGCCGGGTCTGAGACGTCAATGCCAATGGCGACGGCACGACGACCCAAGGCCACGATCTCTTCGGCCACCTCACCCAGGCGCTCCGTGGAGGTCGCCACCAAGGCAACATCGAGCCCAGCCTCCGCCAGTCCAAGTGCAATCGCGCGGCCGATGCCGCGGGATGCCCCGGTGACCAGGGCGGTCCTCGCGGGTCCTGGGCTAGCCACGAAGCGTCGCCCCGACCTCGGCGGCGGCCGTCACCACGTCCTCGCGCACCGCGCGGATCTCGTCTGCGGACAGGGTGTGGTCGGCGGCCCGCAGGCGCAGGGCGTAGGCCAATGACTTCTTGCCCTCCCCGATCTGCTCCCCCTCGAACACGTCGAACAGGGTCAGGTCTTCGAGCACGTCACCCGCCCCGGCGGTGATCGCGGCGGCGAGGTGCTCGGCCGGTAGGTCTGTCGGCACCACGAAGGCGAAGTCCTCCTTGGCCGCCGGGTACGACGACACCGGGCTGGCCGTAACGGGGGCATCGCCCGCCACAGACGCGAGGGCAGACAGGTTGAGCTCGAAGGCGACCGCGCGGGGCGGCAGGCCGAGGGCCTCGCACACCTTGGGGTGCAGCTCGCCGGCAAAACCGAGCACGAGTCCATCGTCGTCGGCCACCGAAAGGGCGGCGCAGCGTCCCGGATGCCAGGGCATGGTCTCGGCGTCAGGGGTAGCCTCGATGGGCACGCCCGCACGGGCGCACACCAGGCGGACCAGTTCCAGGGCGTCCGACCACTGCGCCATCCGGCCGTGCTTGGTCAGGTCGAGACGGCCCGTCAACACGCCGGCGACGTGGCGCGGCTGGGCGGGGACGGCCTCGGCGAAGACGGCAAGTTCGGCCTCTGACGGCTTGGTGGCCAGCGGCAGCATCGGCGCGGCGGGGGCGCCGGCGTGGGGCAGCGTCACTAGGCCCACCTCAAAGATGGCGACGTCGGGCAGGCCGCGCGCCACGTTGCGGCGCGCCGTCTCCAGCAGGGTCGGCAGAAGAGCGGTGCGCAGCAGCGGGCGATCGTCGGCCAGCGGGTTGGCGAGCCGGACGGCGTGGCGGCGCGGGTCATCGACCGGAAGCCCGAGGGCGTCGAACTGCGCGTCCCCCACAAACGGGTACGAGAGCGTCTCGACCAGCCCCGCCTCGGCCAGCGCGCGAGCCACCGAGCGGCGGGTCCGCTGCCCTGGGGTCAGGCCACGCCCGCCGGGAGCGGCGGGCAACACCGAGGGAATCTGGTCGTAGCCGGCGATGCGGGCGATCTCCTCGACCAGGTTGACCGGTTCGGTGAGGTCTGGTCGCCAGGACGGCGGGGTGACGGCAGTGCCCGATACCTGGCAGCCGATTGCCTCCAGGATCTCTACCACCTGCGCTTCGGAGTAGTCGACTCCTGTCAGGCGGGAGGCAAGCCCGGCAGGCAGGTCGATGGCGGCCGGGGCCGCGGTGACGTCCAGGTCGAAGTGCCCGGGGTCGGCAACTCCCCCGCCGTACTCGACCAAGATTCGCGCCACGCGGGTGGCGGCCACCAGCGGCAGCCGGGGGTCCACCCCACGCTCGAACCGCTTAGCGGCCTCCGAGGACAGGCGGTGTCGCCGCGAGGTGCGCGCCACCGATACCGGGTCAAAGTGCGCGGCCTCGATCAGCACGTCCTGCGTGGCCTCGGTGACCTCCGAGTAGGCCCCGCCCATCACGCCGGCCAGGCCGAGGACTCGTTCTCCCGTGGCTTCGGCGGGCCCTGCCGACGGACTGTCGGTGATCAGCAGGTCGCCAGCATCGAGGGCGCGCTCCACCTCGTCGAGCGTGGTCAGCTTTTCGCCCGCGCGGGCCCGGCGCACCACGATGGGGGCCGAGACCTTGGCCAGGTCGTAGGCGTGCAGGGGTTGACCCAGGTCGAGCATCACGTAGTTGGTGGCGTCGACGGCCAGGGAGATCGGCCGCATCCCGGAGGCCTCCAGGCGGCGGGCCATCCACTGCGGGGTCTGCGCCGCCGGGTCGATGCCACGCACAATCTGGGTGACAAAGCGGTCACAGCCAGCCTGGCCATCAATGGGCGCGTCGTCGCGCACCTCAACCGCAAACGCTGGCGGGGCGCCGGCCGGGGCGGGCGAGGCGGGCGACGGCAGCCCAAGGTCGGTGAACCTGGCCCCCGTAGACAGCGCATACTCGCGGGCCACTCCTCGGTAGGAGAAGGCGTAGCCTCGGTCCGGGGTGACGTTGATCTCCAGGATCTCTTCGCCCAGGCCGAGCAGGGCGATTGCGTCCTGGCCGGGGGCAAGGTCCGCCGTGGCGAAGCCGAGGTCGCGCGGCAGCACGATGATGCCCTCGCCGTCCTCGCCCAGCTCAAGCTCCTTTTTCGAGCAGATCATGCCGTCGGAGACGTGGCCGTAGGTCTTGCGGGCGGCGATGGGGAACGGTCCGGGCAACACCGTGCCGGGCAGGGCGACCACCACTAGGTCGCCCGCCTCGAAGTTGTGCGCGCCGCAGACGATGCCGCGGGCGCCGCCCGCCGGAATGTCGACGGGGTCGACACCCTTGACTTCCGGCTCGTTGTGATCCGGGCCGACGTCGACCAGGCACCAGTTGATGGTCTTGCCGTTCTTCTGCGGCTCCGGGGTGACGGCCAGCACGCGGCCGACCACCAGCGGACCGGAGACCTGCGCCGGGTGGATCGCCTCTTCCTCCAGGCCGACGCGCACCAGCGCCTCGGCCAGGCCCGCGGCGGTGAGGTCGGCGGGCAACTCGACGTGGTCGGCGAGCCATTCCTTGACTACGAGGGGCATCAGATCTCCATTCCAAACTGGCGGGAGAAGCGGACGTCACCCTCCACAATGTCGTGCATGTCGGCTATGCCGTGGCGCAGCATCAGGGTGCGCTCGATTCCCATCCCGAAGGCGAAGCCCTGGTACTCGGCCGGGTCGATGCCGGTGGCGCGCAGCACATTGGGATGCACCATCCCGCAGCCGCCCCACTCGATCCAGCCGGGTCCACCCTTCTTGTGCGGGAACCACAGGTCCATCTCGGCGGACGGTTCGGTGAAGGGGAAGAAGCTGGGGCGAAGCCGCGTCCTGGCCTCCGGGCCGAACATCGCCCTGGCGAAGGCATCCAGCGTGCCGATCAGGTTGGCCATTGTCAGGCCCTTGTCGATAGCCAACCCTTCGACCTGATGGAACACCGGGGTGTGGGTGGCATCGAGGGCGTCGGTGCGGAACACCTTGCCCGGGCAGGCGATGTAGAGGGGGGCGCCACGCTCCAGCAGGGCGCGGGCCTGCACCGGGGAGGTGTGCGTCCGCAGCACCAGGTGTTGGTCGCCCTCAACGAAGAACGTGTCCTGCATCTGGCGGGCCGGGTGATCCGGGCCGAAGTTGAGGGCATCAAAGTTGAACCACTCGGCCTCCAGCTCCGGGCCTTCGGCGATCTCCCAGCCGAGCCCCACAAAGAAGTCGGCAATTCGCTCCTGGATGGCCTCAATCGGGTGGCGGGCGCCGACCGGGCGGCGGGCGGTGGGCAGAGTGACGTCGACGGCCTCATCGCGGAGCACGGCCGCGTCGCGGGCGGCCTCCAGCTCTGCCTGCCGCAGGGCGAGGGCCTGATTGATCGCGCCCCTCCTAGGCCCGACGTTCTTGCCGGCCGCCGCCTTTTCTGGGCCGGGCAGGGCGCCGATGGCCCGGTTGGCCAGAGCCAACGGGGACTTCTCCCCGGTGTGGGCGGTACGGACCGCCTTCAGGTCATCCAGCGTGGCTGCCGCCGCAATCTCCTCGCGCGCGGTGGCAACGGCGGCGTCGAGGGCCGCCTCGTCAAGCGGGCTGGGCGCGCCAGCCTCATGTGGTGCAGACATGGTTGGGAAGTCTACCGTCGCTGCCACGGCGCCCCCAGCCACAATCTGGCAGTATTCACCCCATGTTGCTCAACCACGTGGAGATTCAGGTCTCTGACTTCGAAAAGTCCGCCGCCTTCTACGACGCCGTCTTTGCCACCATCGGCGCGGTGCGCCAGGTAGACATGTCCCCGAACGCCATCGGCTGGGGTAACCCGCAGGGTGGGCCTGAGTTCTGGATCGGAGGCCATCGCTTTGGCGAGGGCTTCCGCGAGAGCCACCTCGCCTTCAGTGCTCCGGACAAGGCGGCCGTCGATGCCTTCGTCGCCGCCGCCGTCGAACAGGGCATGGAGGTGCTGCACGCCCCCAAGGAGTGGCCGGAGTACACCGGCGGCCCCCTGGTCTCCTACTACGCCGGCCATGTGCGCGACCCCGACGGGAACAACGTCGAGGCCGCCGCCATGGAGTTCGCCTAAAGGATCAGCCACACCCCCAGGGTCAGCAGCGGGATGGCAATCAGGGTGCGGATCATGAAGACAGCGAACAGTTTGCCGAATGAGATCGGCATCTTCGACTTCAGGATGGAGATTCCCGTCTCGGTCAGGTAGATGATCTGGACGATGGCGAGGGCCGAGATGATCAGCTGGGTGTTGAGGTAGGCAGAACCCGAGACGAGCAGGGCGGGCACAAACATGTCCACGAATCCGATCAGCGTGGCCGGGGCGTAGGTGGCGGCGCCCTCGATCCCAAACAGGCCCATGTACCAGCCCATCGGGGTGGAAATCCACTGGAAGACGTCGGTGTAGTGAAACACCGCGAGGGCCAGCACCCCCCAGCCGAGGATGATTGGGATCAGGTCCATGTAGATGTCGATGTACATCCTGAAGCCAGAGGAGGCGACGTCCCTGACCTTGGTGCGCTCAGCGCGGGCGGCCGCGAGCCGCAGACCCCAGCGGGGGGCCGAGAGACCCGCCGGGATGGAATCCTCGGCGATCAGGCCCTGCTCGGAGCCGTCGATGTACCTGTTGGACAGGCCCCGCAGCGGCCAGATCCGTGGGGTGATCACGCCGAGCAGCACGCAGACCGCGCAGATCAGCAGGTACCACCGCAAGAAATGCGAGGCGACGCCGGCGGTCTGCGCCACCACGAGCGAGAACGGCAGGGAGACGAAGGCAAAGTTGGTGCAGATGACGACGGCCTCGCGGCCGGTGTAGTGCTTGCGCTCATGCTGATTGCGGGTCAACAGCACGGAGGCCACCGAGGAACCGAACCAGGAGGCGGCGAGGTCCACGGCCGCGCGGCCGGGGAGGGTGAAAACGGGGCGCACCACCCTTGAGAGCAGCGCCCCAAGAAACTCCATCACGCCAAAGTCGGTGAGAATCGGCATGGCGATGGCGAGGAACACGAACAGGGTCAGCAGGGCGTTGATCACAAACATGATCTCGGCGCCGGTGGTTTCCCCGATGATGAACTGGGGGCCAGAATCGAACACGATCATCCAGGCGATCACGGCACCGATCACCCGGGTGGCCAAGAAGAACCATCCGGCCCGGAAGGCGCGGGCCGCGTACTGATTCCTTGGCTCCCAGGGGGTGAGCTTGGCCACCAACGCGCCGAGGGCGGAGACCGTGACCACGGAGAGCAGCATGAGGTGCCACAGGTTGACGTGGTGGTGGTCGCGAACCGTCCTGAACAGGCTCGTCAGCCAGTCCGCCGCCCAACCCAGGGGAATGGTGAAGGCGCCGTCACCGGTGGGAATCGGCGTGAGGAACAAGGCCAGCCCCACCAGCGAGAACCCGAGGAACTTCCAGACGTACCTGGCGCGGACGGGGTTGGCCGCCGTGAGCAGTTCGGCCGCGAGCAGTTCGGCCTCCTGGACCGCAGCCTCCTGGGCCACATCCTTCTGGGAAACTACTTCGTCGACATCGTCCGCCGTTTCATCCAGGCCAGTTGGGGTGCTCATTGGGTTCTCCAAATTGACTAGTCATTGTGCATGGCTATGCAGATGACGGCAAGACTATGCGTCCGGGGTGACGACGGTGACTCGTTGCCCGAAAGTGATCGGCCGGACGGCGCATCCGGGCCCACCACCCAGGCCGGTCAAGCGGCTCCCGCCCGGGTGTCCGCCTCGCGGAACGGCAGATTGCCGGGTGGGTGGGCGCGCGAGCAGGGTGTAACCCGTGCAACCCTTTGACTCCCCCCTGGCCGCCCTGCTGGGCACGGCCCTCTATATCTCCTCACTCCTGCCGGCCGGCCTGGCCCCCACCACCGCCCTCCCCCACCCCGTGTCCGGCGTGGCCGGGCCGGTCGGAGTCTCATCGGCGGGGAAGCCGGCGGCCGAGGCGGACGACACAACCCATTCCGGCTCGGCGGGCGACGGATCGTTCGATGTTGAGTCCAGGTCTGGACCCGGCGCGCCCGCCGACCACTCCCGCCGGCGCGCCCCTGGGCAGCGGCGGCACCTGGTCACCACTCCCGAGGCGGTGTGTGAGGCCCTCGGGGAGAGCAACGCCTTGGAGGTCTGGCAGACCGAACGCTGCCGAGCTGCCCACCGGGCGGCGGTCGCTCCAGCCTGTGAGCTAGGCGAGTACGCCGTCTCGCCGTTGTGGAGTTTGGCCTCACGCGATGGGGTGATCACGGCGCGGCTCCTGCGGGCGGCGGGCTGCCGTCCAAGTGGCGGACTGGAAACGGCGGCCGTCCGGGCGTGGGCCTCCTTGCCCCTTGCCTCCCCCACGGCAGAGGTCCAGACCGGGGCCATTGCCGAACTGCTCCTGAACACCTACTACCCGGTCTATGTCGAGGCCGCCCCACAGTTACAGGAGTTCATCGGCCTCGGAACGCGGGTGACGATTCGCGCCACCCCTGTCGAGTACGAGTGGGACTTCGGCGATGGCACCCGGTTGCGCACCGGCGATCCTGGGCGTCGCTGGGTACCAGGCCAGCCGCTGCCCGACGCCTCCTGGGTCGGTCACACCTGGACCAAGGTCGGCTCCGACGGAGGGTTCGAGGATGTCGAGGTGCGCCTGACCACGTTCTGGAGTGGCGACTATTCGGTGGCGGGGGGCGCGTGGATCGCCATCGATCCGCTGGTCGCCACCACCTCAAGCGTTGGCTCCTTCACCTTGACCGAGGCGCTTTCCCGCCTGATCTGCGATCCCGCGTGTTAGGGAACTCGGCGCTGGGCGCGCGAGCTGGCATACAGGCAGACCGCGGCGGCGGTGGCCAGGTTGAGAGACTCGGCGGGGCCCCGGAGGGGAACCCGGACCGCCGCATCGCAGAGGGAGCGATCTGCCGGGGAGAGGCCCCAGGCCTCGTTGCCGAACACCCAGGCGGTGGGCCGCGAAAGGTCGGGGGTCGGCCCGGTTCCGGCCGCGTCGAGCAGGTCGTCCAGGTCATGTGGGCCGGCGCCGTCGGCGGCCAGGACCGTGCAGCCGGCGGCGCGCGCCTGGCCGATCGCCTCGGACAGGGACAGGCCGGCGCGCACCGGCAGGTGGAAGAGCGAACCTGCGGTCGAGCGAACGGTCTTCGGGTTGTACGGGTCGACGCTGTCCCCGGCGAGGAGCACCTGGTCGGCGCCGGCGGCGTCGGCCGCGCGGATCACGGTGCCGGCGTTGCCGGGGTCCCGCACGTTGGCAAGGATCGCGATCAGGCGCGGACGGTGATCGGGCCCCGCGAGCGGCGGAGCGCCAAACGTCCGGGCGTTGACCACGGCAAGGGCGCCCTGGCTGTTGGCGCTCATCGCCTCTAGCACCTCGTCGCTGCCCAGGTGCAGCCACAGGCCGGCGGCCTGCGCGGCGGCGACGATCTCTGGATGGCGACGGGCCGCCGCCTCGGTCAGGTAGACATCGCGGACGTCGCTGGCCGCAAAGCGAACCGCCTCACGCACGCCCTGCGGCCCCTCCACCAGAAACTGGCCGTGCCTCTGACGTGCCGAACGCCCGGACAGGGCGCGCACCTGCTTGACGCGGTCGGCTCTCGCATTGGAGAGCGTCACCTCAAGCGGGCGCCCCGTCCGGGCGTCGGGAGAAGTCACCTGGCTCAGGCGGCCTTGGGGGCGTTCACGTCGGCGGGCAGGGCCTGCTTGGCCACCTCGACGAGGGCGTTGAACGCGGGGGCGTCGTTGACGGCCAGCTCGGCCAGCATGCGACGGTCAACCTCGACACCGGCCAGGCCGAGGCCCTGGATGAAGCGGTTGTAGGTCAGGCCCTGCGCGCGCGCGGCGGCGTTGATGCGCTGGATCCACAGCTTGCGAAACTCGCCCTTGCGGTCCTTGCGGTCACGGTAGGCGTACACCAAGGAATGGGTGACCTGTTCCTTGGCCTTGCGGTAAAGCCGCGAGCGCTGGCCGCGGTAACCGCTGGCGCGCTCCAAGGTAGTGCGGCGCTTCTTCTGGGCGTTGACCGCCCGCTTCACGCGTGCCACGTGAATCTCCTTCTAGTTGGGTCTTGCTGGGAAACGTTTGGGGTGGGGGGAGGGTGACTCGTCGGGGTCCTCGCGAAGTATTCGAGCGTTAGCGAAGTACTGACGGGGCCCCGCAAAGTATCCGCCCACAGGGCGGAACTTTGTGGGTGTCTTTGTGGGGTGACTCAGCGCCCGAGCAGGCGCTTGATGCGGGGGGCATCGGCCGGGTCGACAACCTGGTCTTGGGCGAGGCGGCGGGTGCGGGTCGAGGGCTTGCCCTCGAGGAGGTGGCGGGCGTTGGCCTGCTCGCGCATGATCTTGCCGCTGCCGGTTACCCGGAAACGCTTCTTGGTACCGGAGTGGGTCTTGTTCTTCGGCATGACTGCCGTCTCTCCTTTATTTCCGTCCTCGCCTCTCGGCTCGGATTGGGTTTCAGTCGGCGGGGTGCCGTCGACCTTGGGCCTTACTGGTCTTTGGGGGCCGCCTTCTTCGTGGCGGGCTTCTTGGGGGCGGCGGGCGCCTTGGCGGCGGCA
>WRIF01000019.1 GCA_009782865.1 Promicromonosporaceae bacterium | reverse complement strand
TTCCGATCTCCCACTCCCGAGTGGGCCGAGACGGTGGAACTGGCCGGCTCCAGCATCGAGGTCACGGAGCGGGAGTACACCGGCGAGCGGCGCGCCAACGCCGATATCCTGATCTCCCCCGAGCAGCAACTGCTTGCCCCCACCGGCGGCGTAGTCCGCCGGTCGCACTGCGCGCCCGATGCCGTCTTCGAGTCCGGGAGCGCCGCCTTCACCCTCGACAACTTCCCCTTGATCGGCCTCTACTCAGACCCACCCATGTGGCGCGACCTGGCCCGCGAGGCCCGCGGCGACGACGTCACCGCCCTGCAGGCCGAGCTGGCCCGCCTCGGCTTCTTCACCGCCGAACCCAACGGCGTGTTCGGGGCGTCCACCGGCCTGGCCCTGCGCGAGCTGTGGCGCGAGATCGGCCCCACCAACTCCACGCAGCAAACCCTGCCGCTGAGCCAGCTCCTGTGGATGAACTCCCCCAGCGCCATCATCACCGAATGCCACGCCCACGTCGGAGACACCGTCACCCCCGGCACCCCCCTGCTCACCCTCGGCGGCTCCCTGCAGGGCCTCCAGGTCGACACCCTCGGCCTGGAAGACCCCTCCGCCCTGGTGGTCACCGCCCCCGGCCTGCAAGACGTGGCCACCCCGCTGCCCGCCGACGGTCTGGTGACCGACCGGGCGTTCCTCGACGCCTTCACCGAACTGCATATGTTCCAGCAGGCGCGCACCGACGGCCTAGACACCGTGTCCGTCACCACCCGCCTGGCCACCCCGCTGCAGCTGACCGCCGTGCCGCCCTCGTCGCTCTACGACCTGGCCGGCCGGGAGGGTTGCGTGATCGCCGACGGCTCCCCCACCCCGGTCACGGTGAGGGGCTCAGAACTCGGCCAGTCACTGATTGCCTCGGCCGGCCCGATCCGCTCGGTGGTCATCGCCCCCGTAGACCCGCCGCCATGCCGGTAAGGGTCCGCGGGCTGGAGCACGCCTTCCCCGGCACCGGGACGCTGTTTGCCGGCCTCGACCTGGACCTGGTGCCGGGCGATCTGGTGGCGGTGACCGGCCCCTCCGGTTCCGGCAAGTCGACGCTCCTGTCCCTGATCGCCCGCTGGGAAAGGCCGGTGGCCGGCACCGTCGAGTGGGAGGACATCGACGCGGTGGGGTGGGTGTTCCAGAACCCGCACGGCGTGCCGCGCCGCTCGGCCATCGATCACGTGGCCCTGCCCCTGATCGCCCAGGGGGCGCGGCGCGGCCCGGCCACGGAACAGGCCACCCAAATCATGCGGCGCTTCCAGCTGGAATCCGTGGCCGACCGCCACTTCGGGGCCCTCTCCGGCGGGGAGGCCCAACGCCTGATGCTGGCCCGCGCGGTGGCGAAGGCGCCGTCGCTGCTGCTGGTGGACGAACCGACGGCCCAACTCGACCCCAAGTCAGCCCACACCGTCAACGTGGTGCTCTCCGAACTGGCGATGGACCAGGCCATCGTCGTCGTCGCCACCCACGACCCCGACACGCGAGACGCCTGCAACCGCCACGTCGACCTGCGGCAGGTGGTGCCGGGATGACCGCGCGGCGGCTGCAACGCCTCACGGAGGTGTTCCGGGAGGCATACCGCAACCTGACGACGGGCACCACGCGGCCAATCATCGCCCTGACGGCCTTCGCCCTGCTGGTCGGCGCCAGCGGGTTCGCCCAGGCGCGCGGCGTGGTCGGGGTGTCCCAGGCCGCCGAGCGGTGGGTGGCACAGGGCTCGGCCGTGCAGATCATCACGCTCGACGGCCGCATCGACGGGCGGCAGTGCGACGCGCTGGCCGACGTGCCCGGCGTCGAGGCGGCCGGAGCGGTCCGCCGCGCCGACCCCCTGCGTCCGGCCGCCCTGCCGTCGGTGCCGGTCAACGTGTTCGACGTCACCCCCGGCCTCTCCGACGTCCTGACCGTGACCGCCGGCCCCGGGCAGGCTCCCGGCGGGGTGTGGCTCGCCGCGGACTTCGCCCGCGTGGTCGGCATCGCCAGCGTCAGCCTGCCCCTGGTGGCCGAGGCCGCCGCCGGGCAGGCGGGGCGCTGGTCCGACGCCGGCGCCGCCCCCGTCTCCGGGGTGTTCACCTCGCCAGCCGGCGGGCAGAGTTCGCCGCTCGACTACTCGATCCTTAGCCCGACCGCCCCCGTCGGGCCGTTTGACTCCTGCTGGGCACTGCTGTGGCCCGAGTCTGGGCAGACCATGTCATTGCTGGCGCTGACCACCACCGTCACCTCCAGCGAAGACGTCGGGCTGCGGGATAGCCCGCGCATCGCCCAACTCAACACCACCGCCGGTACCGAGTTCAACGCGGCCCGCCGCCTGACGGACCTGCCCACCTGGCCACTTACCATCGCGACCGTCTGCCTGGCGGCGGCCCTCGGCTTCGGGCTCACCTCCACCCGCAAGCTGGAACTGGCGTCGTCCCTGCATGCCGGTGTTCGCAAGCCCTCGCTGCTGCTGCAGGCCACCCTGGAGTCCGGCGGCTGGCTGCTACCCGCCGCCGCGCTCGCCCTGGCGGCCTCGTTCTACGCTGCCCACCTGGACAACCCGGACCCGTGGTGGTTGGCCTTCTACCCGGCGCTGCGCACCACGGTGCTGGCCGCGCTCGCCGCCTGGGTGTGCTCCCTGGTGGCCGTGGCCCTGGTTCGCGAGAAGCACCTGTTCCGGCACTTCAAGCAGAGGTAACCGGCGGCGGGAAGGCTAGCCGCGCAGGGTCTTGAGGGCTCCGGCCCAGGCCTCAACCTGGTCGAACATCTGCACGGCGGCGCCGTAGTGGTGTTCGCCCGGGCGGAAGTCGGCGCCCTGGTTATGCCAGTCGTGGATGAGGGAGAAGTGCAGGGCCGGGCTGACGTGCGCCATCTGCAGGCTCGAGAGCACGGAGCGCAGCTGCTCCACCGACCGGCCGGCCCCCAGGTAGCCGTAGCCGACGATGGCCGTCGCCTTGTCGACCCACTCGGCGTACAGGTAGTCGAGCGCATTCTTCAGCGAGGCGGGCATGCCATGGTTGTACTCGGGGGTGACGAAGACGTAGCCGTCGTAGGGCGCTACCGCCGCCGCCCACCGCTTGGTGTGCTCGTGCTCGTGCCGGCCCATCCTCGGCGGCAGCGGCTCGTTCAGCAGCGGCAGCGGGTGGTCGGCCAGGTCCACGATCTCATAGTCTGCCCCCTCGCGGCCCCCGGATTGCGCCACCACCCAATCCGCCACGGTCCGCCCCTTGCGGCCCGGACGAACAGAACCAACTACCACGGCGATCTTCAGCATGAGTTTCCTCCCTCGGGCCAAGACCCGAATTAGCATTTGGCAACCCTCCCACGGTAGCCGCCCCCTCCCGGCCCCGCCACATGAGTTATCCGGCCTCTTTTGCGCCGCCGCGGCGGGCGGTGCGCTCGGAGCACCCGCGGAGGGGAGGCGCATGGGAGGATGGGCCCCATGACCAGCCTGACCGTCGCCACTGTCAACGTCAACGGGGTGCGCGCCGCCTTCCGCAAGGGCATGGGCGCGTGGCTGGAGGGACGAGCCCCCGACGTCGTGCTCCTCCAAGAGGTGCGCGCCCCCCTTGAGGAGCTGGCCAAGCTGCTGCCCGCCGACGAGGGCTGGCACCTGGCCGCCCAGGCCTCCGAGATCAAGGGGCGCGCCGGGGTGGCCATCGCCTCTCGGCTGCCCCTACGGGCCGTGCGCCTCGGCCTGGAGCCGGCCCGTGACGCCCAGACCCCGACGACGGCGGCGGGCGAGTCCCTGGCGCAGGTTGAACCCCTCTCGACGACCGGAACGGTCTCGGAGACCAACCCGTTCGGCGAGCCGCCCGTAGACACCGGCCGGTGGATCGAGGCCGAGGTGTCCCTGCCCGACGGCACCGTGGCGACCGTCGTCTCCTGCTATCTGCACTCCGCCACCAATGCCGAGGGATACCTGCACACCCTGCTGGCCAAGTACGCCCACCTCGACAAGGTCACGACGCGGCTGGCCGAACTGGCCGGGGCGGAGCAGGCCGTGGTGGTGGGGGGCGATGTCAACATCGCCCATCGCAACGCCGACATCGCCAACTGGCGGGGCAACAAGAAAAGCGCCGGGTTCTTGCCGGAGGAGCGCGCCTACCTCGACCGCTGGTTCGCGGCGGGCTGGACCGATCTGGGGCGCCACCACGCCGGCGAGGTGGAGGGCCCGTACCCCTGGTGGACCTGGCGCGGGCAGGCGTTCAACAAGGACGTGGGCTGGCGCCTGGACTACCTGCTCACCAACCACGCGGCGGCGGCGCACAGCCGGTCGGTGACCGTGGACCGTGCCGAAGACTACCCCGGGCGCTGGTCCGACCACGCCCCGGTGGTGGGGAGCTTCGACTTCTGAGTTAGCAGGCCGGCACAGTCCGGCCAACGTTCAGAAGACGGCGGGTTATTGCCGCTCGGCCATCTCCACCACGTTGGCCAGGAGCATCGCCCGGGTCATCGGGCCGACGCCGCCAGGGTTCGGGGAGTACCAGGCGGCCCGTTCGATGGCCTCGGCCGAGACGTCGCCCACCACGCGGGACTTGCCCGTGGCCGGGTCCACCCGCCGCGAGACGCCCACGTCGATGAGCACCGCCCCCGGCTTGACCATCTCGGCGGCGACGATGCCCGGCACGCCGGCCGCCGCGATCACCACGTCGGCCTGACGCACCAGGGCGGGCAGGTCGGTGGTGCCGGTGTGGGTGAGGGTCACCGTGGCGTTCACCTGCTTGCGGGTGAGCAGCAGCCCAATCGGGCGGCCGACGGTCACGCCGCGGCCCAACACCACCACCTGCTTACCGTCCCAACTCAGGCCGTGACGTTCGACCAGTTCCACGATGCCGCGCGGGGTGCACGGCTGCGGGGAACTCAAGGGCTCGCCCACCCGCAACACCAGGCGGCCCAGGTTGGTGGGGTGCAGGCCGTCGGCGTCCTTGGCCGGGTCGATCAGCTCCAGCACGCGGTGGGTGTCGATGCCGGGTGGCAGCGGCAGCTGCACGATGAACCCCGTGCACTCCGGGTTCTGGTTCAGCCGCTCGACGGCCTGCTCGATCTCGGCCTGGGTGGCGTCCGCGGGCAACTCCTCGCGGATCGAGGTGATGCCCACCTGGCCGCAGTCGCGGTGCTTGCCCCCCACGTACCAGCGGGAGCCCGGGTCGTCGCCGACCAGCAGGGTGCCCAGGCCCGGCATTACGCCCCGACGGCGCAGGGCGACCACGCGCGCGGCCAGCTCGTCCTTGATCGCGGCGGCGGTGGCCGTCCCGTCCAGCGGCTGCGCGGCCATCAGTACTGGGCCAGGCCGTCGTAGAGGGGGAACCCTTCGGTCAGCTTGGCCACGCGCGCCCGCAGGGCGGGAACGTCGGCGTCCAGGCCGTCGCGCAGGGCGATGGCGATGACGTCGGCCACCTCCGCGAACTCGGCGTCGCCAAAGCCGCGGGTGGCCAGCGCCGGGGTGCCCAGGCGCAGGCCGGAGGTGACGCGCGGCGGGCGCGGGTCCCAGGGGATCGAGTTGCGGTTGACGGTGATGCCGCACTCGTGCAAAAGGTCCTCGGCCTGCTGGCCGTCGAGCCGGGAGTGACGCAGGTCTACCAAGACCAGGTGCACGTCGGTGCCGCCGGTCAGCACCGACACCCCGGCGGCGGTGACGTCATCCTCCATCAGGCGGGCGGCGATGGCCTGCGCGCCCGAGAGGGTGCGCTGCTGGCGGTCGCGGAAGCCGTCGGACGCGGCGATCTTCATCGCCACCGCCTTGGCGGCGACCACGTGCATCAACGGCCCGCCCTGCTGGCCGGGGAACACGGCGGAGTCGATCTTCTTGGCCCACTCCTCGCGGCACAAGATGATGCCGGAGCGGGGGCCGCCGATGGTCTTGTGCACCGTGGTGGAGACTACGTCGGCGTAGGGCACCGGCGAGGGGTGCAGGCCGGCGGCCACCAGGCCGGCAAAGTGGGCCATGTCCACCCACAGCTTGGCGCCCACCTCGTCGGCAATCGAGCGGAAGGCGGCGAAGTCGAGCTGGCGCGGGTAGGCGGACCACCCGGCGATGATCACCTCGGGACGATGCGCCAGGGCGCGCTCCCGGACGGTGTCCATGTCGATCAGGTAGGTGTCGGGGTTCACGCCGTAGGAGGCGACGTCATACAGGCGGCCAGAGAAGTTGAGCTTCATGCCGTGCGTCAGGTGGCCGCCGTGGGCCAGTTCCAGTCCAAGCAGGCGGTCGCCGGCCTGGGCGAGCGCGTGCAGGACGGCGGCGTTGGCCTGGGCGCCGGAGTGCGGCTGGACGTTGGCGTGGTCGGCACCGAAGACGGCCTTGGCGCGGGTGATGGCCAGCGCCTCGGCCCGGTCTACCTCCTCGCAGCCGCCGTAGTAGCGCCTGCCGGGGTAGCCCTCGGCGTACTTGTTGGTCAGCACCGAGCCCTGCGCCTGCAGGACCGCCCGGGGCACAAAGTTCTCCGAGGCGATCATTTCCAGGTAGTCGCGCTGGCGGGCGAGTTCGCCGTCCAGGACGGCGGCGATCTCGGGGTCGACGTCGGCAATCGAGCCGGTCAGCAGGGGGTCAGGGGTGTGAGTCATGGCGGGCTCCTCCGGTGGTTGGCAGCAACTTCGCGGTCAGGCCCAGGCGAACGGCCTTCCCTTTCGGTTCAGGGGTGTCGCTCCCTGGTGGTAGTCCACCTGCGCCAGTCACGACGCCCTAAGGCTACCGCTTCCCCGGCGCCGGCCGGTTCAACTAGGGTAGCCAGCATGCTGATGGCGGCGCACTGGGTGCGGGAGGGTTGGCTGTTGGTGCCTGCGGGCGGCGAGGCGACCGAGTGGAGGCTGCACGCGGCACCGGCGGGCGGCATCTCGCCCGATGGGGGCCGCCTGGTCACGCCGCCGGACGCCACCACGCACGGCCTGTTCCCGGCGGAGGCTCCCCCGCCCGCGGTCGCCTCCGACTTCCCGGCCCTGGTCGGGTGGCGCGCGCTCCGCCTGCCCCTGACGCGCGCGGAGGCCGAACGGGTACTGACCGGACAGTTGGTGGTGGCCGGATACCACGGGGGCCGCCTCACCGCGGCCCACGGCGTGCAGCTGCCCGGCGTGCTCGACGACCTGTACGCCGCCAAGGCGCGGGCCCGCGAGTTCGGCGTGAGCTGGCAGGCGGCCCGCCCGAGCCTCGCCCTCTGGGCCCCGACCGCCCGCCGGGTGGCGCTCCGGCTGTGGCCGACGGACGGCCCGCTGACTGCCGAGCCGCAGGTGGTCGCGGCGGCGCGCCAGCCCGACGGCTCCTGGGTGGCAGACGGCGAGGCGTCCTGGCGCGATGCCCGCTACCTGTGGGAGGTGGAGGTCTACGTGCCGGCCACGGGCCGGGTGGAGACCAATGTGGTCACCGACCCCTACTCGGCGGCCCTGACGCGCGGCTCGACCCACTCGGTGATCATCGACCTCACCGACCCGCGGTGGGCGCCGCCGGCCTGGCTCCGGACCCCGAGCCCGCGGGTAGAGCGGCAGGTGGATCAGGCGATCTACGAGCTGCACGTCCGTGACTTCTCAGTCTCTGACCAAACCGTCCCAGAGCCGCTACGGGGCACCTTCCGTGCCTTCACGCTTCCCGACACGGCCGGGGTGAGGGCGCTGGCGGAACTCAAGGCCGCGGGCCTCACCACCATTCACCTGCTGCCCACCTTCAACATCGCCACCCTGCCGGACAGGAGCCAGCAGGCCGTCGTCGACGAAAACCTGGACGCCTACCCGCCGGACTCCGCGAGCCAGCAGGGGCTCATCGGGGAGATCGCCGACCGGGACGGCTTCAACTGGGGGTACGACCCGCTGCACTGGTCGGTCCCGGAGGGCTCGTACTGCACCGACCCGGAGGGCGGGGCGCGCACGCGGGAGTTCCGCGAGGCGATCGCGGCCCTGCACGGCCTGGGCCTGCAGGTGGTGCTCGACGTGGTCTACAACCACACGGCCGCACACGGGCAGCACCCGGACTCGGTGTGGGATCGGGTGGTGCCGGGCTACTACCACCGCCAGTGCGGCCGCACCGGCGAGGTGCTCGACTCCACCTGCTGCTCCAACATCGCCACCGAGCACGCCATGGCGGGCCGGGCGATGGTGGACTCGCTGGTGCGGTGGGCCAGGCACTATCACGTGGACGGCTTCCGCTTCGATCTCATGGGGCACCACTCGCGGCAGAACCTGTTGGACGTGCGGGCGGCCCTAGACGGGTTGACGCTCACAGACGACGGCGTGGACGGGCGGCGCCTCTTCCTGTACGGGGAGGGGTGGAACTTCGGGGAGGTCAAGGACGACGCCCTGTTTGTGCAGGCCAGACAGGGCAACCTGGGCGGAACGGGGATCGGCACCTTCAACGACCGGCTGCGCGACGGGGTCCTGGGGGGCAGCCCGGTGGATCAATCGACCCTGACCGAGCCCGGGTTCGGCACCGGCCTGGCGTGCTTGCCGGTTGAGGAGGCCACCGGGGGGCCGTCTCGAAACCAGGCGCAGGCCTCCCGCCTCGGTTACCTGACCGACCTGGTCAAGCTCTCCCTGGCGGGCAACCTGCGAGACTTCCGGCTGCTGTGCCACGACGGGGTGGTGCGGCGCGGTGACGAGATCGACTACCACGGCGTGGCGGCGGGCTATGCGGACTCCCCCACCGAGGTGATCTCCTACGTGGACGCCCACGACAACGAGACCCTGTATGACATCGGGGTAATCAAGCGCCCGCGAGCCGGCCTGGAGGAGCGCGTACGACGGAACACGCTGATGCTGGCGACGGTGGCCCTCGCCCAGACCCCGCTGTTCTGGCACGCGGGCACGGAGCGGCTGCGCTCAAAGTCCCTGGATCGGGATTCGTACAACTCTGGCGACTGGTTCAACCTGCTGGACTGGACGGGGCAGGAAAACGGCTTTGGCCGCGGCCTGCCGCCCGCCTGGGCCAACCTGGAGCGCTGGCCACTGCTGGGGCCACTCCTGGCCGACCCGGCGCTGCGGCCCACCCCCGCACATATCGCCGAGGCCCGCCGCCAGGCCCTCCGGCTCCTGCGCCTGCGCCGTGACACCCCGCAGCTGCGCCTGGGCAGCGCGGAGTTGATCAAGGAGCGCGTCCACTTCCCGGCCGCCCCGCCGGGCGTGATCGTCATGGAGATCGCGGACCCCCGCCGCCCCCTCCGGGTGGTGCTCAATGCCACCCAGGAGGAGCAGGCGGGGTGTGCGGCCCTGTCGTATCTGGTCGAGCAATAGCGTCCTGAAGCCCCAGGCGATAGCGCCCTCGCGCCGAGGGGCCTCCCCTGCTCGTTGGTGCGAGCGGAGGAGGCCCCTCTTGGCGGTTGCTAGCAGGTGGTCTTCACCGCTAGCAGGTTGGCCCGGCTAGTTGGTTCCCCAGTGGCCGACGAACACCTCGTCTCCGAGGCGACCGAAGGTGAATCGGTGATCAATCGTATTAGCCGTAGGTGAGTAGGACTTGAAGAACTCATTGCCGCGACGCAGCGACCACGTGTCATACCCGCTGCCGTTCCAGTCACCAACAAAGACGTCATCGGATGCCCGACCGAAGGTAAACGAGTAGTCCGCGTTGCCACCGCGCAAGGTGTTGTTCACGAAGATCTCGTTACCCCGGCGAACGGCAAACGTGTCACCCGGCTCACCATCAAAGTTGCCCGGAAGCAACTCATCGGTAGCCCGACCAAACGCGAACACCTCAGCGGCAGGACCGGAGACGAACGAGTTCGACACGAAGATCTGGTTACCACGGCGGATCGCAAACGAGTCGACCCCGTTACCGTTCCAGTCACCGACGAACACCTCATCGCCCACGCGGCCGAACGTGAAAACCGTGTCGGCCCAACCACCCTGCTGATGGTTGGTCAGGTAGAACTGGTTGCCACGCCGAATCGCCGGAGTGTCAATCCCGTTACCGTTCCAGTCACCCATGAACACCTCATCACCCACGCGACCGAAGGTGAAGTTGATGTCAGCGTTACCGCCAACCAAGTCAAACGACTTGAAGAACCGGTTCCCACGGCGGACACCCAAGCGGTCGGCGTTGTAGACCGGGGTCTCGTCGTCGCCAGGGGCGGTCAGCACCTGCTGGATGACGCCCCACGAGGAGGTGGAGTTCCAGCCCTCGGTGGTGGGGTTGGCCCAGGTCCAGACCGCGGTGCGGCTGTTGGCCGGGGCGGTGGCGTCGTTGACCTGAATGTCAAAGCCGTGGAAGTTGTCCACGCCAGAGAAGCGGTTGTCGACGGAGGGGTGCTCGTTGAAGAACCACAGGCCGATCTCCACCTCGAGGATGTACCCGAAGTCGGTGTGCTCCACGTGTACGGCGTGGACGCGCGCCTCCTGGCGGCCGGTGTCGCCGGAGCCGAAGGTCACGGTGCCGGGCAGCGGGGTGCCGTCAGACAGGTCCCAGCTGACCTCGGTGGCCTCGATCCGAATCTGGGCGTCTTCCCAGGCCCGGTAGGAGCCGTTCTTGGCGTTGCCCAGGTCGAGGAACACCTCAATGCCGTCACGCTCCCAGGGGTTGGGGTCGGCGACGTTGAGGTCCGGGTCGGTGACGTAGGCGCGCACGAACATGGCGTCGGCCCAGGACAGCGAGCCGTCCCGGCGCTCCACGATCTGGCGGGCGGCGTCGCGCCACAGCACGTAGAACTCGGCGCGCGCCCCGGCGTCGGCGGGGGCGGAGCCCTGCTGCCGCACGTCGGTGCGGTTGGAGACGGCCTCGTCCCAGACGGAGTCGCGGCCCTCGCCGAGCACCGGCACGCGCGAGGCACGCACCATGTAGGTCAGCGAGAGGTCTTCCATGAACGTCAGGGTGCCCATGGCGCCCGAACCCGGGGTGTTCCACCCGGCCACGACGGTGCCGCCGTCAAGGACGCGCAGGTCGAAGTACGCCGCCGAGCCTTCGGTGATCTCCGAGGGCAGGGAGATGATCGCCTGCCAGCTGGAGCCGCCGTCGAGGATGCGGGCCTTGGCGCCACCGGTGGCGGCTCCATCGCGCCCGACCACGAAGGTCTGCCCGCGATAGGCCAACTCGAGGGCGTCGCCGGTGTTTACCCCCACAAACAGGATCAGGTCGTTGTTCCCGTGACGGGCCACGAACTGGCCGGCGCCGCCGGTCAGGGCGTTGGACGGGACCGAGCCCCAGTCGGTGGAGTCGAACGTGGCGTCGGCCACGGTCGGGGCCCCGCCGAACACGTCGGTCGACAGGACCAGCGGGTCGAGCATGTCAGCCCGGCCGGCGGCCCCCCAGAAGGCGGGCTTGGCCTGCAGGCGCGAGTTGAACAGCAGCGGGGCGCGGTCGCCACGCCAGGAGCGGCCGTCATGCAGACCCCACACCGTCACGTAGGCCAGGTCGCCGGGGTTCTCGGCGGCCCACTGGCGGAAGATGTTGAAGGTCTCGTAGTAGTACCAGCCCTGCTCGATCAGGCGGGCGCGCGTGACGTTGGCGTCGGGCAGGGTGACATCGAGCTCCGTGACCCCCGTGACCAGCGTGCGCAGGCCCTGCGAGCGCAGGTAGTTGTTCATCTCGGTGGTCGAGGCCAGGGCGGTGGCCATGTTCTCCGGGTTCAGGGTCAGGGCCACGTGGAACTGGTGGGCCATGCCGTCAATCGGGACGCCGGTGCGGACCAGGTGGATCGAGCGGTCGATCAGGCGCTGCAACTTGCCGGGGTTCTGCTCGGTGTTGTAGTCGTTGATCCACAGCAGCACGCGGTCCGGGTGGTCGAAGCCAACCGGGTTTTCTGCCGTGCCGTCCACGTGGAACACGCCGTTGACGTAACGGTTGGCGGCGTGGAAGGCCAGGTCGATGAACTCGCCCTCGTTGCCGATGATGGTGGCCCACAGCGACTGGCGCAGGCCGTCGGGGTCGGCCGGGGCGTTACCGATCACCTCGTTGACCACCTCCCAGGAGGTGAACGGGTTGGTGTCCGAACCGAAGGGACCCCACTCCGAGGCGATGGAGGCGGCGATGTTCCAGATGTGGTTTTCCAGGCGACGGATC
>WRIF01000018.1 GCA_009782865.1 Promicromonosporaceae bacterium | reverse complement strand
GACGCTGAACTTGGCCTGCGAATATTCGATGCCGCCCTTGTTCGTGGCCTTTTGCAGGCTGAAGCGCGTAACCACGCTGTTGCTCTTGCGGCCCTTGGTGATCAGGCCCATCATATACTTCGTGAACGCGGGCAGGCTGCCGGTGGGCAGCGACAGCAGCATGGGGAACAACTCGCCCTCGCGCAGGATGTAGATGCGGCGGCGGTTCTGGCATGCCTTGCCGCCGTTTTTGCCGCTGGCAAACTGGTTGTAGGGGCAGCTTGCGCAGTCGATCACCTCGCCGGTTTCGCGCTTCATGCCGTGCTTGCCGTCAATGGCCGCGCAGTCGGGCGGCTGGTTGCCGCCGGTGTACGCCGTGGCGTAGTAGGCGTTCAGCGGATGCTGCAGCAGGATCACCGCCGAGAACTCCTTCACGGTGTCGGACTCGCCGTCTTCGCCGGGGACCTCAAAGCACAGCACCCCGCCCGAGGGGATTTTCACCTTGCCGAAGCTGAGGTTCAGGCCGTCCAGTTCCTCGCGGATCAGGTCGCCGATGTCGGTATCGGCCAGGGCCATGTAGCCCGAAGGCACAACGGCCACTTCGTTTTTCTTTGCCATATCTGAGAAATCCTCCTAATTCTTTTTTGTGGATTTACGGACGGACACGCCGGTCTGTTCAAAGACCTTCACCAAGCCGTCCAGCCATTCGGGGAGCCGGTCCTCGTTCCCGGCCAGCTGCTCCTTCACGAAGGAACTGAGGGTGTTCGCGTTGACGGTCTCGTAGACCAGATCGCCGAAGCCGTTCTGCTTGAGGGCGTCGTACAACTCATCTTTTTGCCCGGCAACGGCGCTGCCGCGCACTTTGACCGTCAGGGAAAACATGCGCCCGGCGCGGGTGAAGTTCTGCGTCTCGCTGTCGATCATCGCCCCGGCTAGCTTTTCCTCCGTGGCCTTGATGTCGGCGCTGAGATCGTCAACAACGCGCTCCATGTCGGCCTTTTCGTCGCGCAGCGACTGCAGCCGGTCGGCGAGGGCAAATAGTTCATGTTCCATACGGGTTGCCTCCCTTTCTGTAGTCATCGACCAGGGTCCGGGCGAGATCGGCCTTGTCGCGCAGCGCACGCAGGACTTTTTCATCAACGGTGCCCTTGGCCGTCAAGTAGACGTATGTGCAGCGCTGCTGTTGGCCGACGCGGTGAATGCGCGCCCGCGCCTGCTCGAAGTTCGACATGCTGTAGTCCAGCGAGTAGAACACCATCGTGCTGGCGGCGGTGAGGGTGATGCCCAGCCCGGCAGTGGCGATCTGGCCGACGAACACCTGAACCTCCGGGTCGTTCTGGAACCGGGCGACTTGGTCATCGCGATCTTTGACGCCGCCCTTGACGCAAGAATACTGGATTTGCTTCTGCTCCAGCAGCTTGCAGATGGCCTCGATCTCCGGCACAAAGCGGGCGATGATCACCAGCTTTTTGCCGCCCTCGGTGACCTCCTCCGCGATGGCGCGGGCGCCAACATGCGGGTGAGGAGTGGTCGTGTCCGGGACTATCTCGAACGTTCCGGTGGTGGGCCGGACCGTGTCGGCTTGGACCGTGGCGGCCCGGACGGAGGTGGATTGGGCGGCGGTGGCCCCGGTGGTGGTGGGCCGGGCAGAAGCGGGCTGGGCGGCAACCATGCGGACGGCACCCTCGTCCCGCTCTTGCAGGCCGGACATCTTGCCAAGCGGGATTTCCTTGATGAGGCAGGTGGCCACCAGCGCGATCACCGCTATGGGCACGGCGAGCAGGAAGATGCGGGAGACCCCAGAGGCGTAGGCGTGCTGGATAACCTCCCGGACCGGCTCGGTGAAGTGCGCCATCTCGGCTGCCGAGGGAACCCCGCCGGCCTCCGTGAGCGCGTAATGGGCGGGCAGTCCCAGGTCGGCCAGGCCACGGCCGATGCCGGAGGACACCTGGCCGGCCAGCACGGCCCCGAGCGCCGAGACGCCGATGGTGCCGCCCAGCGTGCGAAAGAATGCGACCGTCGAGGTACCCGCCCCCATCTCGTGGATGGACACGGTGTTTTGCACGGCGAGCACCAGGTTTTGCATCAGGGCGCCGATGGACAGGCCCATCAGGAACAGGTAGACGCCCATCAGCGCTAGGGGGGTGCGTTCGGTGATCGTGGCCATGCCGAGCAGGGCGCCGGTCAGGGACGCCCCGCCCAAGATCATCACCCACTTGTAGCGGCCGGTCTTGGTGATCAGGCGGCCGAAGACGTTGCCGGCAAACACGGTGCCGATCACCTGCGGGATGGTGAGCAGCCCGGATTGGGTGGGGGTCTTTAGCCGCGCGATCTGGAGGAATTGGCTGACGAACACGGCGGTGCCGAACAGGGCCACCCCCACCGCGATGGAGGCGATGACGGCCAGCACAAAGGTTCGGTTCTGAAACAGGTACGGCGGGATGATCGGCTCGGTGACCACCCGCTCCACCGCCCAGGCGCCGCCCAGGGCGGCCAGCGAGCCGATGAGCATCGCCCCGCTTGGCCAGGAGACCCAGGCGAACTGGTGGCCGGCAAAGGTGATCCACAGCAGTAGCAGGCCGACGCCCACCGAGATGAGCAGGGCGCCCCAGTAGTCGATCTTGACCACCCGTCGTTCGCGGCGCGGCACCCGCAGCGTGCGGGAGAGGACGATGGCGGCGAGGATCGCGAAGGGGGCGGCAATGAAGAAGTTCCAACGCCAGCCGAGCGCGGAGTCGGTGATGATGCCCCCCACCAGGGGACCACCGATCTGGCTGACCGCCATGAACGCGCCCAGGTAGCCCATGTACCGTCCGCGTTCGCGGGGGGAGACGACGTCGGCCATCAGCACCGTGCCCAGTGCCATCAGGCCCCCGGCGCCGAGGCCCTGTCCGGCGCGGAAGGCAATCAGCTGGGAGGCGTTCTGCGAGAAGCCTGCCGCCGCCGCCGAGAGGACGGTGATGGCCAGGGCCGCCATGACCAGCGCCTTGCGGTTGAACAGGTCGGCGAACTTGCCCCACAGAGGGGTGGAGATGGTCTGCGCGAGCAGGGTGGCGGTGATCACCCAGGTGAACTCGGCCTGGGTGCCCCCGAGGTCGGCCACGATGCGCGGCATCGAACTGGAGACGATGGTGGCCGCCAGCATGGCCACGAAGGTACCCATCATGATGCCGGAGAGGGCCACCAGCTTCTGCCGGTGGGTCATGTTGGGCGGCACGGTGGGGATGCGCCCGGTGGCCGGGTCGCGCTCGATGGGGCGGCGCGGCCGGTCGGCCCGGGCGGTGGCGGGCCCGTGGCCCCCGCCGTCCCGGGAGGAGGCCAACGGCGGCGGGTTCGTCATGGGGCTCCTTGCAGGCGGCGGGTGGCGGTTGCTTGCTCGCTGTTCACCCTATGACGAAAGGGGTGGCCCGGCAGGCCGGTTTGGCGCCTTGGGTGCCTCGGTAGACTGGGCCGCATGGGAATCAACGCCACGCGATTGCGCGCGCCGGAACTGCAGGGACGCGGCTGGCTCAACACGGGTGGACGAGAAATCACCCTGGCCGACCTGCGCGGCAAGATAGTGGTGCTCGACTTCTGGACCTTCTGCTGCATCAACTGCCTGCATGTGCTCGACGAGCTGCGCCCGCTGGAGGCAGAGTTTGCAGAGGTGTTGGTGACCATCGGGGTGCACTCCCCGAAGTTCGCCCACGAGGCGGACCCGGCGGCCCTCGCCGCGGCGGTCGAACGCTATGAGGTGCAACACCCCGTGCTGGACGACCCAGAACTGTTGACCTGGCGGGCCTACGGCGCCCGCGCCTGGCCGACCCTGGTGGTGATCGATCCGGAGGGCCACCTGGTGGCCACGATGGCCGGGGAGGGACACGGCTCGGCGCTCGCGGCGCTGCTGGCTCGCCTGGTCTCCGAGCACGAGGCGAAGGGAACCCTGCACCGGGGCGATGGCCCCTATGTGGCCCCGGAGCCGACCTCCGGGACGCTGCGCTTTCCATCCAAGGTGATCGCGCTGCCCCCCAGTGGCGGTCAACCCAGTGACAGCCAGCCCAGCGGCAGCCTGCTGGTTGCCGACGCCGGGCACCACAGCCTGGCCGAGCTGGCCCCTGACGGTCAGACGCTGGTGCGCCGCATCGGCACCGGCGAGCGCGGCCTGGTGGACGGCTCGGCCGCCCCGGCCTTCTCCGAGCCGTCGGGCCTGTGTCTGGTGCCGTCCGGCCTGCGCGAGCGGCTCGGCTACGACGTGGTGGTGGCCGACACGGTGAACCATGCGTTGCGGGGGGTGCGCCTCTCCGATGGCCTGGTCACCACGGTGGCGGGCACCGGCCAGCAGTTCCAGGTGGGGGGCCTTCAGAATTACGAAGGCCACACCGCGGACTTTGAGCCGGGTACCGCCTATCCGGCCACGGAGCTGCGGCTGTCCTCGCCGTGGGATGTCGCCTGGTCCGAGGTGGCCGGCGGATTCATCGTGGCCATGGCCGGCAACCACACCATGTGGTTGTTCGATCCCCTCGCGCAGACGGTTCGCCTGTTTGCGGGCACCTTCAACGAGGGCCTGCTCGACGGCCCCGGCCAGCGGGCGTGGTTCGCACAGCCGTCGGGCATCACGCCCGCGACCGCCGCGCCGGAGGCCACCGAACGCCCTGGCCAAGAGTCATTTTGGGTGGCCGACTCGGAGACCTCGGCCATCCGCCACCTGCTGGTGGGCCGCGACGCCGCCGGCCGGCCTGCGGTGCTGGCCACGGAGACGACGGTGGGCCTGGGGCTGTTCGACTTCGGGCACGTCGATGGGGATCGGCAGGCCGCGCGCCTGCAGCACCCACTGGGCCTGGTGGCGTTGCCGGACGGCTCCGTGGTGGTGGCCGACACCTACAACGGCGCCCTGCGCCGGATCGAGGGTTGGCAAGAAAACGAGGGCGGCTGGCAGGTGTCTGTGTCCACGCTGGCCACCGGCCTGGCCGAGCCGTCTGACGTGCTCCTGGAGGCCAATGAGGCGGGTGCGCTCACCCTGTTGGTGGTGGAGAGCGCGGCACACCGCCTGACCCGGATCGCCCTGCCGCCCGGCCTGGCGGGCCACTGCGTCGATCAGGGCGCCCGGCGCACCCAGCGTCCGGCCACCGAGGTTGCGCCCGGTGCGCTGCGCCTGGAGGTGCCGTTCACCCCGGCGCCCGGGCAGAAGATCGACGATCGCTTCGGCCCGGCCACCTCCCTGCAGGTTTCGGCCACCCCGCCCGCCCTGCTGTTGGCGGGCGCCGGAGACGGCGTGGACCTGTCTCGCGATCTGCTCATCAACCCGGAGGTGGCGGCGGGCGTGCTGCACGTCACCGCCAAGGCTGCCTCCTGCGACGACGATCCGGACAACCCGTATCCGGCCTGTCACCTGGCCCAGCAGGATTGGGGCGTCCCGGTCAGGGTGTCGGCCCCAGTCAACGCCCCCGCCCAGGCGGCTCCGGGCGACGACCCGGCCCCCCCGCTGCTCAGCCTCCCGCTGCGCGGCTAGGTACCTGTCACCCGGGCGGAACCGGGCGGTCAGTACCCGGCGATGCGGGCGCGCTCGATGGAGGCCTCAATCTCGGCCTCCGCCTCGGCGCGGCCCACCCAGTGGGCCCCCTCGACGGACTTGCCGGGTTCAAGGTCCTTGTAGACCTCAAAGAAGTGTTGGATTTCCAGGCGGTGGAACTCTGAGACGTCGTCGATGTCCATGCGCCAGGCGGCGCGCTGCTCGTTGGCCGGCACACACAGCACCTTGTCGTCGCCGCCCGCCTCGTCGCGCATGCGGAACATTCCCAGGGCGCGGGCCTTGATCAGGCAGCCCGGGAACGTCGGCTCGTCGAGCAGCACCATCGCGTCGAGCGGGTCACCGTCATCGCCCAGGGTTCCCTCGATGAAGCCGTAGTCGGCCGGGTAGCGCGTGGAGGTGAACAGCATGCGATCCAGGCGGATGCGGCCCGTCTCGTGATCCACCTCGTACTTGTTGCGCTGTCCCTTGGGGATCTCGATGGTGACGTCGAACTCCATGGCTGCCTCCTGACGGCGAAGATGCTAGGTGGGGTCAGTTTGCCACGAGACGCCTGCCAGCGATGCCCCGCGTGCCAAAACGTCGCGCCCACCCGCCGATTGCCGCGAACATAGTCCCAGCGAGAAAATCGAAGGGACAAGCGTGCGAACCGGAGCAAAGGTGGGGCTGACCATCGCCACCTTCGTCACCCTAGTGGGCGGATACCTGGTGGCCGACATGTTCGACCTGGTGCCCGGCATGCTGACCCTCGCCCCACCCCACGCCCATCCCGCCCCCTTTCCCACCGCCCGCGGCGCGCTGCCCGGCGAGGACCTCACCACCGCCTTCACCCTGCTGCCCACAGACGCGCCCCAACCGCCAGAGGAGCAGCTACAACACCTGGTGACCCGGCTGGCCGCCGACGAGCGCCTCGGCGGCCACGTGGGCATCGTCGTTGCCGACGTCGCCACCGGACAGTGGCTGGCCTCGGCCAACCCCGACTCCCTCTTTGTGCCCGCCTCGACCCAGAAGGTGCTGACCGCGGTCGCCGTACACCACGACCTCGACCCAGAGGCCCGGCTCGCCACCACGGTGCTTCTCGACGAGTTCTACCACGCCTACCTGGTGGGGGGTGGAGACATGCTCATCGGACCCGACGCTGGCGATCCCACCTCGGTGCTCGGCCACGCGGGCCTGGCCGACCTGGCCGATCAGGTTGCCGAGTACCTGCAGGCGGCCGGCCGCTCCGTGGTGGGCCTGACGCTGGTAGACGACCTGTTCACCGGCCCCGCCATCCCCGCTGAGGTCCCCGAGGCGGACGTGTTCGCCGGGCACACCGCCCCGGTGGCGGCCCTCGCCGTCAACATCGGCGCCCGCAACGAGGACATGACCGGCCAGCGCGCCGCAGACCCCGCCCTGCAGGCGGCCTACCTCTTTGGCTCCCTGCTGCACGAACGCGGCATCCAGCTGGTGGGTGGCGTGGGTCGCGCGGCCGCCCCCGCAGACGGGCGCGAGATCGCCCGCATCGAATCGGCCACCATCGGCGAGATCTCCGCCTGGACCCAGCTGCGCTCCGACAACCCCCTGACCGAGGTGCTGGGCCGCCTGGTCGCCATCGAACGCGGACACCCCGCCACCGGGGCAGGGGCCATCTACGCCGTGCTGGAGTCGGTCTCCGAACTGGGCGTGGACGTTTCGGCGGCCTCCCTGGTGGACCTGTCTGGCCTGGGGCGCGGCTCCCTGCTACCGCCGCGCCTGCTGATGGACACCCTCCTGGCCACCACCACCCCGGAGCACTCTGCGACCCTACCCGCCTTCTCCGACCAGCCGGTATGCGGGCTCTCCGGCACCCTGTCCGGGCGCTGCGGCCCCACCAGCCTCACCCCCGCCAACCCCGCACGGGGCGTGGCCCGCGCCAAGACGGGCGCCCTGCCGGGAGTCCGCGGCCTGACCGGCACCGTGCTGACCGTCGACGGACGCCTCCTGGCCTTCACCATCCACGCCGACCAGTTTGAGCAGCCGGCCGGTGGGGGAGCCCAAAACCTGATCGACTGGTTTGTAGGACAGCTGGCCGCCCTTGACGATCCCGAATGGGAGCCGCAATACCCGGCACCATCCCCTTCCCCCGAGCCCGAGGCGGAGCAAGAATGAACCAGGTTGTCGACTGGGCGGCGGCCACCGAGTTCGCCGCCCGCGTCACCCCCCCCGGCCCGGCGGCGTCACCCACCGAACTGGCCGAACTGACCGGCAGCCTGCGGCAGGCGGCCGGCCAGGCGCTGGGGCAGGTGCTCGAGGTCACCGAGATGCGGCCCGCAGCGCCCGGAGCCGCACTGGACCCGTCACTGAGCCCGTCATCGGGCCCGGCGCTTGACCCGGCAACTAATCCGTCACTGCTGGGCCCGTCACCGCTTGCCCCGTCACTGGGCCCGGTGCTGGTGGTAGACCGCGCGCGCTGGGCGGCGGCGAACATCCAGGTGATGCAGGCCATGACCTTCCCCCTCTCCGACCTGTTGCGGGAACACCACCAGCTGCCCGGACAGCGGGCCCGGTTGGTGGCGGCCCTGGAGGCCGGCGGGGTGCTCGCCGCGCTCGCCCCACGGGTGCTAGGCCAGTTCGACCCCCTCTCGGACGTCTCCCAGGCGAGCGCCGCCACCCCAGGCGAGGGCCGGCTGCTGCTGGTGGCCCCCAATGTGCTCGCCGTGCAACGGCAGCTGCGGGTCAGCGCCCGCGACTTCCACCTCTGGGTCTGCCTACACGAGCAGACCCACGCCCTGCAGTTCGCGGCCGCCCCCTGGCTCGCCGGCCACCTGCGCGGCCAGGTCTCCACCCTGCTCACCGAGATCGCCCAGGCCAGCCTGGACAAGGCGGCAGCCCCGCTGCGCGAGCGCCTGGCGGCCGGCTGGCAGGCCGTGGCGTCGGTGGCCACCGGAATCATCCGCCTGGAGGGGGCCAAGTTGATCGAGCGCGTGATGAGCCCCCAGCAACGCCAGCGGCTCCAAGAGACGACGGCGGTGATGTCCCTGCTGGAGGGGCACGCCGACGTGATGATGGACGCCGTCGGCCCCGAGGTGGTGCCGACCGTCACCGAGATCAGGCGGCGATTCGAACGCCGTCGCGACGCCGCCACCGCCCGCGGACTAAACGCCAGCGCCCTGCTGCAGAGGCTGCTCGGCATGGAGGCCAAGCTCGCACAATACCGGGACGGGGCGGCCTTCGTGCGCCGGGTCGAGGCCCAGGTGGGGCGCGCCGGCCTCAACGCCGTCTGGACCTCGCCGCAGACCCTGCCCTCGGCCGCAGAGATCTCCGACCCCGACGCCTGGGTGCGGCGCATCCACCAATGAGCGCGCCGCCCGGCCCGGCGGTGCTGCCGGTACGCGATGCCGTCCGCCGCTGCCTGGCCGACCTGGACCTCGGCCCCGACGACACCGTGCTGATGGGCTGCTCCGGCGGCGCAGACTCCCTCGCCCTGGCCGCCGCCCTGGCCCATACTTCCCAGCGGGTGGGACGCTCCACCCGCCGCCCCGGATGGCCGGTGCGCGCCGGCGCCGTCATAGTCGACCACGGCCTACAGGCAGGCTCCGCCGCCGTCGCCGCCGCCACCGCCGCCACGTGCCGAGAACTCGGCCTCGACCCGGTGCTGGTGATCACGGCCAAGGTCCAGGAGCGGGGCAGCCCAGAAGAGGCCGCCCGCGCCGCCCGCTACCAGGCCTTCGAGACCGCCATCGCCGAATACGGGGCCCGCGCCCTCCTCCTTGGGCACTCCCTCGACGACCAGGCCGAACAGGTGCTCCTGGCGCTGGCCCGCGGCTCGGGCGCCCGCTCCCTGGCAGGCATCCCCCCCGCGCGCGGCCCCTACCGGCGCCCCCTGCTGGGCCTGACCCGCGCCGACCTGGCAGCCGCCTGCCACGCCCAAGGCCTGACGCCCTGGCAAGACCCGACTAATGCCGAAAGCGGAGAGGGCGCCCCCCTGCGCAACCGGGTCCGCCACGAACTGCTGCCGGCGCTGGAACGGGTGCTCGGCCCCGGAACCACCAGGGCCCTGGCCCGGACCGCCACCCTGGCGCGCGCCGACGTCGACCTCCTGGACGCCCTCGCCGCCAGCCTGCTCGACAACGCCCGGGTAGGCGAGCACGCCTTCCGGGTGGAGGCCCTCCGGGCCGCCCCTCCGGCCACCCGCACCCGCGCCCTGCGCCAGGCGGCGCTCGCGGCGGGCGCCTCCCCGGCGGACACCACCTCGCGGCAGATTGCCCAACTCGATGCGCTGTTGGTGAACTGGCGCGGCCAGGGCGCCGTTTCCTTGGCCGGAGGGACCCAAGGGTGGCGGGAGTGTGGGAACCTTTACCTCGGATCGATATCCGACCGTTACCTCGGATCGATGCCCGACCGCTGAACACCCGGCCCCCGCGGCCACGAACAAGGAGTCCATGTGCAATACGACGATGTCGCCAGCGAGCTGCAAGACGTGCTGCTCACCGAGAAGCAGCTGCAGGCGCGCCTCACCGAGATGGCCGCCCAGATCGACGCCGACTACGCGGGCAAGGACCTGCTCCTGGTGGGGGTGCTGCGCGGGGCCATCATGGTCATGGCCGACCTGTCGCGCAAGCTGCGCACCCGCGTCGAGATGGACTGGATGGCGGTGTCCTCCTACGGCTCCGGCACCAAGTCCTCCGGGGTGGTGCGCATCCTCAAGGACCTCGACACCGACCTGACCGGTCGCAACGTTCTCATCGTCGAAGACATCATCGACTCCGGCCTGACCCTGTCCTGGCTGGCCGCCAACCTGCGCTCCCGCGGCGCCGCCTCGGTGGAGATCGCCACCATGCTGCGCAAGCCCGAGGCGGCCAAGGTTGAGGTCGATGTCAAGTACGTCGGCTTCGACATCCCCAAGGCATTCGTGGTTGGCTATGGCCTTGACTACGCCGAGCGCTATCGCAACCTGCCGTTCATCGGCACCCTTGCCCCCCACGTTTACTCCTAAGCGTCACCCCCCAACAGGAAGCACACCTGCATGAACGCCAAGAAGATCTTCTCTGGCCCCCTCGTCTACGTCCTCATCGGCCTCGCGCTGTTGGCATTCGCCTGGGCCGCCCTCAGTGGGCCGCAGACCGAGCGAGTCGAAACCCATCAGGGCCTCGAACTGCTGCAGGGAAGCACGGTCGACCACGCGGTGATGGTGGACGGCGACCAGCGGGTGGAGTTGACCCTGAGCGAGGACTTCATCACCGGCGAGGACGACGAGGAACGCAACCTCGGGCGCTCCCTGGAGTTCTTCTACACCTTCCCGCAGGGGGAGACGGTGGCCCGTGCCATCGCCAACGCCGACCTGGACGATGGCTGGGATTCCCGCGTGCCCACCACTAACCTGTGGACCTCGCTGCTCGGCCTGATCCTGCCGTTTGTGATCATCGTCGGCCTCTTCGTGTTCATGATGTCCCGGATGCAGGGCGGCAACGGGCGCGTGATGGGCTTCGGCAAGTCCCGCGCCAAGCTGGTCACCAAGGACATGCCGCAGGTGAGATTCACCGATGTGGCCGGCGTGGACGAGGCGGTCGAGGAACTGCACGAGATCAAGGACTTCCTCACCGATCCGGCCCGCTTCCAGGCGGTCGGCGCCAAGATTCCCAAGGGCGTGCTGCTCTACGGCCCTCCCGGAACCGGCAAGACCCTGCTGGCCCGCGCGGTGGCCGGGGAGGCCGGTGTGCCGTTCTACTCCATCTCCGGTTCGGACTTTGTGGAGATGTTTGTTGGCGTCGGCGCCTCGCGCGTCCGTGACCTGTTCGAGCAGGCCAAGGCCAACTCCCCGGCAATCATCTTTGTCGACGAGATCGACGCCGTCGGCCGCCATCGCGGCGCCGGAATGGGCGGCGGGCACGACGAGCGCGAACAGACCCTCAACCAGCTGCTGGTGGAGATGGACGGCTTCGACGTCAAGACCAACGTCATCCTGATCGCCGCCACCAACCGCCCCGACATCCTCGACCCGGCGCTGCTGCGCCCCGGCCGCTTCGACCGGCAGGTCTCCGTCGAGGCCCCCGACCTCCTGGGGCGCAAGGCGATCCTGGAGGTGCACGCCAAGGGCAAGCCGATGGTCTCGGAGGTTGACCTGGAGGCGGTGGCCCGCCGCACGCCCGGCTTCACCGGCGCCGACCTGGCCAACGTCCTCAACGAGGCCGCCCTGCTCACCGCCCGCTCCGGCGCTCAACTGATCGACGACCGCGCCCTCGACGAGGCGATCGACCGCGTGGTGGCCGGCCCGCAGCGCCGCACCCGCGTGATGAACCCGCGGGAGCAAAAGATCACCGCCTACCACGAGGGCGGACACGCCCTGGTGGCCGCCGCCATGCGCTACACCGACCCGGTCACCAAGGTGACCATCCTCCCGCGGGGCCGCGCCCTCGGCTACACCATGGTCATGCCCACCGAGGACAAGTACTCGACCACCCGCAACGAGCTGCTCGACCAGCTCGCCTATGCGATGGGGGGCCGGGTGGCCGAGGAGATCGTCTTCCACGATCCCACCACCGGCGCCGGCAACGACATCGAGAAGGCTACCAACATCGCCCGCAAGATGGTCACCGAATACGGCATGTCCGAGGTGGTGGGGGCCGTCAAGTTCGGCTCCG
>WRIF01000017.1 GCA_009782865.1 Promicromonosporaceae bacterium | reverse complement strand
CTCGTTGTTGCACGGTCGCTAGACAAATTGCGTCGACAATAGTGTCGTTCTGCGACGCAAGGGTGAATGTGTCGGGCGTCGCGGAAGCGGGGGTCGCGGAGCCGAGTGTTGCAGCGCCGGGCGGTGGCCGGGTGTGGGTGACGTCTGGACGCGGGTGGTTCCGGGACGCGGGTAGTTCCAGGGCGCGGGCGGTGCCAGTGCCTGGGGGTGCTAGTGCTCGGGTGGTGCTACCGCTCGGGTGGTACCAGTGCGCAGGCGAGGCCGGTGCGCGGGGAGGGGTTAGTCCCTGCCGCGGTGGGCCTCCCAGGCCTCCGTGGGGTCGAGGTCGGTGGCGGTCAACGCCGAAAAGTCCGTGGGGCCAGCGGGGTCAATCTCCCAGAAGAACTGGGTGCCGATGGGAGGGGAGGACGCCGGGTGGTCGCCGCTGTGCGGTCCCGAGCCCCGTTGGGTGTTGGCCTCCAGGACCCCGCCCGGCAGGCGGAAGACCACGTATACCTCCGCCCGCTCGGTCAGGGCCTGTCCCAGGGGATGGTCGCTGAGGTCCAGGCGGCCGCTCACCTCGGTCACCAGGCCGATGCCTTCGTCGGTCTCGGTGATGCTCAGGCCGGGCAATGCCCGTGCCAGGTAGGGCAGGGGCAGCCCGGTGGCCCGCAGGTGGAACCGGCTCTCGCCCCACTCCTCGGGGGTGGTGCTGCTGCTCAGCCACCGCGAGGCCGGGTCGGCCGGGCCAGGGTCAACCAGGCCAGAGTCAGCCAGGCCAGAGTCAGCCAGGCCAGAGTCAGCCAGGCCAGGGCCATCGAAGCCAAGGCCGTCGAAGGCGGCGGCCAGGTCGGCTAGCCACTCTTCCGGGTCGATGCCGAGGTCGGCCGCCTGCCGGTTGCCGAGGGCGGCCTCGTAGCGGATGTCGAAGGTGCCATTGCCGCGCACCGTGATGAAGAAGTGCGCCTCCAGATCGTCGATCGGCTCGACGGCACAGCAGGGAGGCGGATCGGAGGCGGTCGCCGCCGCGCCGGTCGGCCCGGACGCACCGCCCCCGCTGCAGGCCCCCAGGGCTAGCAGGGTGCCCAGGGCGAGCAGGGTGCCCCGGGCGAGCAGCGCGACGCCGGCGGCCGCCCTAGAGGCCATGGGGGTTGCCCCCGGGCGGGGGGTCGGTGACTGGTGGGGCCAGTGGCTGGCTCGGGGTCGGCGGCGCGACAGGGCTGGGCGAGGCGACAGGGCTGGGCGAGGCGACAGGGGCGGGCGAGGACAGAACCGTCGGCATGGGTGGCGGCCCAGCCTGCACGGGAGGAGTCGCTTCGGTCGGTGACCCAGTCGGCGCGGGAGCCGCCGCTGCGGCGGCCCTCCGCCGTCTAGCATCGCGGATCAGTACCACCCCGCCGATCAGTCCGGCCCCGAGGGCAAAGCCGATGCCTCCCCAGAAGAGGCCCGGAAGCCCGCCATCGTCGTCCCCGACGGCGGCCGGGGGTTCCTCGGCCAAGGGTGCCTCGGCCTCGGTAGGGGCGTCATCCGAGACGGGGGCGCCGTCGGGCTGGGCGTAGTGATCGCTCCAGTCGATCTGGGCGATGCCCTCGTACGGGTCACAGTAGAACAGGTGCGTCAGCACGTAGGGGCGTTCCTCTTCGGGGAAGCACCAGAACTCCTCGTGCGGGTCGAAGTCGGGGTGTCGTTGCGGCTCCGTGGGCCAGGGGATGAGGTCGCCGGTGAACTGGTCGCAGAACGCGAGCCCGGCCGCGATGTCCACCAGGTCGTCCCGGCCGGTGGCACACCAGCCGTCGTCATCCGGGTCGAAGTCGGGGTGCAGCCCGGTGGGCGGGTCTGCGAGGTCCCCGACGGTGGCCATGCCCGGCAGGCCGGAGGCGGCGACGCCGGCCGCCGGGGTGAGGTCGGTGGAGGCGACGGCTCGCATCTGGTAGTTGGGGTCACCGATGCGGGGCAGCCAGGTGACGGTGGAGGTGGCGGCCGAATGGGCGGTGACGGTGCCGTTGGTCTCGACGATGCCACCGGGCAGGGTGACGCTCACCTGCACCAGCATCTGCTGCATCAGGGCGAACTCTCCTGCGTCCGGGACATCGCCAAGGTCCATGTCCATCGCCCCCTCGACGCGGAACTCGCTGCCGGATCGCTCAAAGTCCAACTCGTCTGCGAAGAACCAGCCCATGTCGTCGGCCAGCACCCCGGTGGAGACTATGGTGGCGCCCAGGTAGTCGCCCCGCTCGAAGCGGTCCATGGTGGTGGTGCCGGGGGTCCGGGCGGTGTCCCACTCCAGGCCCTCGAGCAGATCCTCGGCGCTCTCTCCCATCAAGGAGAGCACATCGTCGGTGAAGGCGAACACCTGGATCACGGTGAAGGTCTCGTCGAGATGCATGGTCACGTCCATGACGGCCACCAGGGAGTGGCCCGCCGGGATGATCGGCGATGCCGCCATCCCCGCCTGAGCCCCCGCCTGAGCAGCCACCGGCGGCGGCGGAACGATCGCGGACGGGGCGGCGGAGGCCGGCAGGGCGCCGGCCAGGGTGCCGGCCAGGGCCAGGGTGGCGCCCGCGGCCAGGTGGGAGAGGCGGGTACGGTTTCTCATTCGCATACCTGTTACATGGACAAACCCGTGACCTATGTCACACCGGTCGCCCTGGTCGTTACCAACTCGTTATCAGGGTGAGGCAAGCGGGCACGGCCTGGCGTGCCCCCGGCGAGCCAGCGTCGACTGGCGGAGCCGGGCCGGCCGGTGAATCAGGGCCAGCTGCTGAAGTGGGCTCGACTGTTGGATCAGCGCCGGGGGTAGACCAGCTCGAAGGTCTCGCAGACCACCGGCATCTCCTCCGTGAAGGTGCGCCCCTCGGGCAGGTGCTCATCCCAGAAGGCGCGGTGGCCGCGCCGCCAAGACTCCAGGGTAAGCTCACCCTCGCCCTCCGAGTAGGCGAACTCGGCCGTCACCTCGGCAAACGGCACCACCTCGACGTTGGTCGTCTTGATGATCGCGCGCGGCTCACCGGCCCCGTCCAGGATGATTGACAGGTCGCCGGGCTTGGGCAGCGGCTCGTCCTCGCCGTCGAACTCCCACCCCGACGTGGCGGTGCCGGTCTTGGTGCCCGCCAACACCAGGGCGAGCAGCTCGTTGGCGAGGTCGGTGGTGCCCTCCCCGCCGAACGCCCACGCCGGCGGCGGGGTCAGCTCGTGCGAGTTAAGCCCGACGACGGAGCCTGCCGCGCCGAAGCCCAACTTGCCGCGGGCTCCCTCCCAGAAGGCGTGTATCGGGCTGGCAGGTTCGTGGCTCATGGTCCACATTGTGCCGCATCGCCACTAGGCTCGGAGCATGCGCATCGACGTTTGGCTGTGGGCGGTGCGGCTGTTCAAGGCGCGCACGGCCTCGGCCGCCGCCCTGCGCGCGGGGCGGGTCAAGGTGGGCGGCCAGGTGGTCAAGGCCTCGTATCAGGTGAGGCCGGGTGACGTCGTGACCTGGCGGGACGCTTTGCGCCCGCGCGAGGTGGTGGTCATTGCGCTGCTGCCGAAGCGGGTAGGCGCGCCGGAGGCGGTCAAGGCGTACGACGATCTGTCGCCGCCCATCCCCAGACGGGAGAGGCAGCTGGAGGTCGGCGTGCGGGACCGAGGCACGGGCCGGCCCACCAAGCGGGAGCGGCGCGAGATCGACCGGCTCAGAGGCCGTTCCACCGGCGACTGGTGACCTGTGCACCCCAACGGTCGTCACGTCATCGAACGTGACATCGGCCATCGGGTTGATGGAGACGGCGAAGGTGAGGGCTATAGGCCCGAGATCGGGGTCTGCACCTGTAGCAGGCCCAACCCAATAGACCTGGTCTGCCTCCCTGGAGAGTAGCCTGACGCCATGACCACTTGCTGGTTCGTCGGCCTGACCACGCTCGACGTCATTCATCGCGCCGCCTCGCCCCGCCGCAACCAGAAGGTCACCGCCTCATCCCAGGAGATCGCCGCGGGTGGCCCGGCCGCGAATGCCGCGGTCACGGCCGCCGCCCTCGGGGCACGGGCGGTGCTGATCAGCGCGGTGGGGGCCTCGCCGCAGGCCGAGATTGCGCGCCGGGATTTGGCCGCGCACGATGTCACGCTGGTAGATGTGGACCCGGGCTTTGTCCTGCCCATCTCGGCCGTGTTGATCGATGACCAAACCGGCGAGCGCTCCGTGGTCTCACCCGATGCCGCCCTACAGGCCGCCCCTCGGCCTTCCACCGCCGCCCTCAACGCCCTGCCCCCACCGGACGCGGTCATGTTCGACGGACATCATCCCGAAATCGCACGGGGCGTGCTCGCCCACCTAGACGGCCTGCACCCGCGCCCGCTCGTGGTCCTCGACGCCGGACGCTGGCGGCCCGTCTTCTCCGAACTCATCCCCGCCGCCGACGTGGTGGCCGCCTCCGCCGACTTTCGGGTTCCCGCCCCCGCCGCCCTTGGCGGGCCCGGGGAGGCGGGCCAGGCGTCGCCCACCGCCAGGGTGACCACCGGCGAACCGGCCACCGCCTGGGTGACCACCAACGGGGCAGGGCCGGTCCGCTGGCGCAGCGTCGACCCGGGCGCCGATACGAGCGCTGATGCGGGCGTCGCCACGACCCGTGGCATAGGCGCCGCCATGGCCGGCGCCACCACCGGAGCCTCCGGCGAGGTCCGCCCGCCCGCCGTCGTCGCCCGCGACACGCTCGGAGCCGGCGACGCCTTCCACGGGGCGCTCGTCGCCGCCCTGGCAGCAGGGGACACCCTGGCCGCAGCGGTGGAACGGGCCGTCGCCGTCGCCTCGACCCGCGTGCAGCACGCGGGGCCCCGGGGGTGGCTGGCCGCCCTGCCGGATACGTCAGATTTGGGCGTCTGACCGCCACATTTGCGCCAGGCCTGCCCTACCTGGTGGCGTTCCTGGAGGCCAGGAGTAGGTTCGGAGACGCAGATGCCGAGCCCCCGGCGTCGAAGCGAGCCTCAAAGGAGCAGCAATGAAGGCGATGGTCTACCGCGGTCCGGGCAAGCCCTCCTGGGAAGAGGTCTCTGACCCGCAGATTCTGGAACCCACCGACGCCATCGTGCAGATCGAGACCACCACGATCTGCGGCACCGACCTGCACATTCTCAAGGGCGATGTCCCCGCCGTGCAGGAGGGCACCGTGCTCGGCCATGAAGGGGTCGGCACCGTCGTCGAGGTGGGCGCCGCCGTCAAGAACGTGAAGGTGGGCGACCGGGTGATCGTCTCCTGCATCACCTCCTGCGGCACCTGCGCCTTCTGCCGCGCCGGGGTCACCTCCCACTGCCAGCAGGCCTCTACCGCCGGGATCGGCTGGATCCTCGGCCACCTGATCGACGGCACGCAGGCCGAGCTGGTCCGCACCCCCTTCGCCGACACCTCCCTCCACAAGGTCCCGGCCGGCCTAACCAATGAGCAGGCCGTCATGGTCTCCGACATCTACCCCACCGGCTACGAGATCGGGGTGCGCTACGGCCACGTCAACCCCGGAGACGTCGTCGCCATCATGGGCGTCGGGCCGGTCGGCCTAGCCGCCGTGGCCACCGCCAAGCTGCACGGCCCCGCCAAGGTGATCGCCGTGGGCCGCTCGCAGCCGCGCATCGACTTCGCCCTGGAGTTCGGCGCCGACGTCGGAATCTCCACCAATCATCCCGACTGGATTGAGCAGGTGATGGCCGAGACCGACGGCCTGGGTGTGGACGTGGTCATCGAGGCGGTCGGCGTGCCGCAGACCCTGGAGGATTGCTTCAAGATTGTGCGTCCCGGCGGCCGGGTCGCCAACGCCGGCGTGCACGGCAGGCCCGTCACCCTGCCGATCGACCGGCTGTGGATTCACAACTTCGCCTTCACCACTGGGCTGGTGGACGCCACGAGCACCCCGATGATGCTGAACCTGATGTCCGGCGGCAAGCTCACCCCCGAACAGATGGTCACCCACCGCTTCACGTTTGCCGAGTTCGAGCAGGCCTACGAGACGTTCTCCGACCCGGGCGGCACCAACTGCCTGAAGGTGGCGGTCTCCCGCGGGTAGCCCCTGGCGGCCAGCACCAGCTGCCGGACGGCGATCACCAGCAGCGCGACGACCAGGGCGTTGCGCAGGGCCGCGACGGCCACCATCAGCGGCTCCCCGCCCAGGAACTGCCCGTAGAACATCGGGTAGATCAGTTGGGTCAGGCCGGCGGTGACCAGCCCGAGCCCGCCGACCCACTTCCAGGCCTCGGCGGTCTCGGCCCGCCGCCCTGCAGCGGGCGCCGCGGCAGGGGCGGCGCTGGTGACGCTGGTGGCCGGATCCGCGGAGGTGTCGGCGGCAGCCCACCGGCCGGTGGTCAGGGCCAGGGCCGGCGCGATCGCCGCGCCGATCCACGCAATGAACTGCGGGGAGCCCACCTTGTTGAACACGATGAGCGCTGCCGCCATCGCCAGCGATGCCCACAGCAGCACCTCTCCGGTGGCGGTGGGGCGGCGCCGGGCGGCCAGCCAGGTCAGCAGGCCGATGGCCGCCACGGCCACCAGCAGCAGGAGGTCCAGCAGGGAGGCCACCCGGTCGGCGGCGGGCCCGAGCACCTCAAAGGTGAAGATCTCCTGATTGAACTCGATGCGAATCGACGGGTCGAAGAGGCGCGGGACAAAGAAGAAGGTGGCGGCCACGGACTCGGCCTGCAGGCCACGGCCGGTCTGCTCTCCGAATACCGAGAACGCGCGCGTCCCGGCCCCCCCGAGCAGGGCAAGGCCCAGGACGATGGCGGAGACGATCGCCCCGGGGGTCACCACCGCGCGCAGCAGTTCGCGGCCCCGCCGACAACAGGCGGCCAGCAGGATGACCAGCGCCCCGGGGGCGATCTTGATCCAGGCCCCACAGGTGGCGATGGCCACCGCCAGGGCCGGGCGCCGGCGCGCCTCCAGGATGGCGAGCACCATCAGGGGCGCGATCACCCCGTCTAGGCGTCCCAGCCAGATGGGGCCGAGGACCAGCAGGAAGGCCAGCCACCACCAGGCGGCGGCCCTTCCGCGCGGCCCGGCGGCCGACAGCTGCCAGCAGGCGAGCCCGTTCAGTGCAATCACCAGGAGTGCCCACGCCGCACGGTAGCCAATCGCCGTCGTCGTCAAGGCCGCCGGCAGGCCCACGGGCAGCAGGGCGCCGGCCGGATAGATCCAGGCGTAGTCGAGCACGGGCCAGCCGCCGCCAGCGAAACCGGCGCGGGCCCACCAGGCGTAGAGGTCTACATCGCCGTAGATCTGCGGCTCCCAGACCACCGAGGCCGCGATCACCCACAGGTGGACGGCCACAAATCCGGCGACCAGCGCCCAGCGGGCGGTCAGGACCTGGCCGAGGGTGGCCGCGCTGGGATCGGGAGTCACAGCACGCACCCTATCGGGCGGTTAGCGACCGGGCGCGGCGGCGGGGGTGATTCGGTCGGCGGGCTGACAACCCTCGACGTCGAGCAGGGGCATGTCGGGGGCCAAGGCCACCGCCTCCTCGGCCAGCGGCTCCTCCCACAGCTGGCCGACCAGGAGGTCGACCGTGGCGGTGATGCGGTCATCTAGCACCAGGCGCATGGTGGGGAACTGGGCGGCGACCGTGTAGGCATCGGTGATGCCGCGAACCCCGAAGCGCAGCTCGGAGCGGGACAGGCGCCCCCCGAAGTCACCGATCTCGGCTACCTCGAACCCGCGGCGCTCCAGCACCTCCTGGTTGGCGGCCGCCAGGCCCGCGATTCCCGAGGCGTTGAACACCCGCAGGTGAATGTCGGCGTACGGGGTGGGGCCGGGGAAGATGACGGCCTCACCAAGCTCCACGTCACCGACCGTCGGCAGGCACGGCGGGGTGGTGAGGGCGTCGGCCTGCGGCTGCGTGAACTCGCGCTGAAAGGGTGATTCGATGGCGCCTGTATAGATGGCAAAGGCGCCCAGGGCCAGGAACACCAGGGCAGCACACAGCACGCCGTAGATCACGGCCTGTCGCTGGTGCTCGCGCCGTCGCCGCTGGATGCGCAGCACGTCTTGGGGTGCGTCTTTCGCCACGGGAAGACCTTACCGGCTGGGGGCGCCGGGCAGCGGGCAATGGGGCACCGGGGAGCATGTGGCGGCGGATAATGAGAGACTTCCCCCATGACTGTCGTCTCCGAGAACGCCCGCCTCAACCTGCTGCTCTCCGATTTCGCCCAGAATCAGGGCGGAAAGCTGAACGTGGTGGGCGGCAATGTGCAGGTGCTGGGCTTCGATCCGCGCAAGCGCACCACCACCCGCTTCTCGCTGGTGGCCCTCGTCGAACTGGACTCCCTGTTCTGCCCGGCCGACTTCCAGCTGGAGATCACCCTCCTGGATGCCGCCGGCGATCCGGTGCCGCTGCCGGGCCAGACCAACCTGGCCGAGGGCGCCACGCCGAAGATGTTCCGCGTCTCGCAGTCGGCCCGTCTCGAACGCCCCGCGCTGGCCCACCTGGGCGCGCTGCCTCCCTCGATCCCGGGCAATGTGGCCGTCGTGATCGACTTTGGCAACGGCATCCCGGTGTCGCCCGGCGCCGCCTATGCCTGGCAACTGCGGGTGGACGAGGACTCCGAGAATGCCATCTACCGCCCCTTCTTCATCCCCGGCCCGCCGCAGCAGCCGGTCTTCGGCTAGGCCCCGCCCCGTGGGGTCCCCGACCGCCGGCCGGCCTCGCCGGGCCCGACCGGCGGCGCTGGCCAGGGCGCTGGTGCCCCCAATGCCGATGGCCGCGGCGCTGACGGCCGTGGCGTTGGCGGTCGCGGCACTGACGATGGCAGGGTGCGGCCCGGCACCTACCGAGGCAGGCCAGGGCACCCCGCTGCCGGAGGCGTCTGCGTCTGCGGACCAGGAGGCCTCGCCCGCCGCGCCTCCGGCGTCTCCTTCTCGGCCGTCTGCGTCGGGCCAGGACGACGAGCCCGGCGCTGGTTCCGACCCGGGCTTGAACTCCGAGGGGTCGAACCTCGAGTTCGGCTCCGCCGCCGAACTGTTCGCCGTGATGGGCGCCGGCTGGAGCCTCGGCAACACGCTCGACGCCTGGGGCCAGTGGGTGCCGGCCGACGCCCCGGTGGAGCGGCACGAGCGCGCCTGGGGCAACCCGCAGGCCACGGAGGGCCTGATCCGGGCGGTCCACGCCGCCGGCTTCTCCACCCTGCGCGTGCCGGTGACCTGGCACCAACTCGTCGACCCGGTCGCCTATCAGATTCGCGACGACTGGCTTGATCGCGTGGCAGAGGTGGTGGGCTGGGGCTACGACCTCGGCATGGTGGTGATCCTCAACACCCACCACGATGAGCCGCTCTTCTCCCTGCGGGAGGAGGACATGGAGCGGTCGGCGGCGGCGCTGGCCGCGATCTGGACGCAGATTGCCGAACGTTTCGCCGGCCACGGCGGGAGGCTGGTGTTCGAGGGCCTGAACGAGCCGCGCACCATCGGCACGCCAGGGGAGTGGCGGGGCGGCACCCCGCCGGAGCGCCGCCACGTCAACGTCCTCAATCAGGTGTTTGTGGACACGGTGCGGGCGGCCGGCGGGTTGAACGCGGAGCGGATCTTGCTGGTTCCGACGTATGGGGCGGCCGTGGCCCTGGAGGCGTTCGACGGCTTTGAACTGCCGAATGACCCGGCGGGAGGTTCCCGCCTGGCCGTCTCCCTGCACCTGTACGCGCCCTGGGAGTTCACGCTCCTGATTGGCGACGGTTCGGTCGATACCTGGTCACCGACCGGCTCAGGGCCGGCGGGACCGGCGGCCATCGACTGGGCGCTGGAACAGATCGGGGAGCGCTTCCTCGACCAGGGCATCCCCGTGGTGCTCGGCGAGACGGGGGCCGTGGATCGCGGCAACCCGGAGGCGCGGGCCGCCTGGGCCGAGTATTTCGCCTCCGCCGCGGCCGAGCGGGGCCTGCCGGTGATCTGGTGGGACAACGGGCGCGACGGCCTGTCCCTGGAGCCCGACGACGGCGACCACTTTGCCCTGTTTGACCGTCTCACCTACGAGGTGCTGTTCCCGGAGATTGTCGTCGCGCTCGTCGCAAACCGCCCGTACTGAACCCGCTCGTGCTGTGACCCTCTCGCGCCGCGGCAAGAACGGCAAGCGGCAGCAATTGGCGGCGGGCGGCCGCTAAATCCAGCCGCGCTGCCGGGCCAGGTGTGCGGCCTCGTGCCGATTGGCGACGTCGAGCTTGTTGATCGCCGCAGAGAGGTGGTTGCGGACGGTGGAGGTGGACAGCCCCGACTTCTGGGCGATGTCCTTGGTGGGGGCGCCGCCGAGGGAGAGCTTGAGCATCTGGGTCTCGCGCGGGGTGAGGGGGTTGGTGCCTATCGACATGGTCTCGGCCGCCAGGTTGGGATCGACATGCCCGCCCCCGGCCGCGATGGTGCGGACCGCGCTGGCCAGGGTGGAGACCTGGACATCCTTGGGGGCGATGCCGCGGGCCCCGCTGGCCATGGCGGCCTGCACGATGGCGGGGTGGGCAAAGGAGGTGAGGATCAGGCAGGGGACGGGTTCGGGATCGTGGGAGAGTTCCTTGATCACCTCAATCCCGTCGAGCCCGGGCATCCGCAGGTCCAGCACCATCATGTCGGGCTGTAGTTCGCGGGCCATCTCCAGGGCCTGGGGGCCGTTCCCGGCCACCCCTACCACCTCGATGTCGCCCTCTAGGTGCAGCATGGCGGTGATGGCCTCGCTGAAGAGGCGTTCATCGTCGGCAACAATGATGCGAATCATGAGGCATTCCTTGGCTCTAGGGGGGCGCTGGCCAGCAGGGTGAAGCCGTCCCGCGTCTGGTCTGCCCTCAGGGTACCGTCGATCGCCTGCAAACGTTCGCGCAGGCCGACCAGGCCGGAACCGTCGGGGCTGGGGCTTGGGCCCGCGCCGGCGGGGTTGTCATTGCTGATGGACATCAGGGCCGTTCCGTTCTTGGTGGAGAAGTTGAACACGACGGTGGTGGTGGAAGGGGCGTGACGCAGGATGTTGGTGGTGGCCTCGCGCAGCACCCAGCCGAACACCTCGCCAATCGACGCCGGCCAGTGATCGGCCGACCCCTCCAGCCTCACCGTCACCGCGGCCGGTTCGAGCAGGGCGTGGGCCAGGGCCAGCTCGGAGCGCAGGTCGGTGCGGCGCATGCCGAGGACCAGGCCGCGGGTCTCGGCCAGGGCCTGGCGGGCGAGGCGAGAGACCTCGCGCGCCTCGCGGATGGCGGCGGGATTCCCGCGTTCGAAGAGGGCCTTCGCGTGGTCGGCCTTGATGGCGATGACCGTCAGGGACTGCCCGGTGGTGTCATGGATGTCGCGGGCGATGGTCAGGCGTTCCTGATTGGCAGCCAGCGCTGCTAGCAGGTCGAGGTGGGTCTCCCACTCGGCCCACAGCTGTTGGTGCCAGTGGCCGAGCCGCAGCTTGAGCGCCAGCAGGTATGACACCAGGAAGGCGGCCGTCCACAGGTCGAGGCGAGGGGGCATCCCGGCGAGGGCCTGCGCGGACGCCACCAGCGCGGTGAGGGCCAGGGCCGCCACGCCGACTGAGCGGGTGGTGAACAGGGGGGAGAAGGCGGCCATGGTGAAGGCCACCAGGGTGATGACCAGCAGGTAGTGCAGCGCCAAGGCCGCCGCCTCGGTCATCGGGTAGGAGGCCACCAGCCCGAAGACGGGCCCGGCGGGGGAGGGTAGCCGGCGGTCGATGGACAGCGCCGCCATGGCGGCGATTATCGGGACGGCCACCGCCCCCCTTGGCAGCAGGCGATGACGCCGATTGGCGACGCCGCAGCGGGCGCGGGCCCGTTCCAGCAGCCCGTGATGCCAGGCCAGGCCGCAGCAGACGGACCAGACCGCGCCGATGGAGAGCACCCAGGCGCCCCGCCGCAGGTTGTCTGCCTGGCCCACCCCGCCGGCAAACGCCGTCGCGGCAGCCAGGAGCAGTACGGCCTGCGTCACCAGGCAGACGCGACCAACCCGACGGCGGGCAAAGGCGTGCAGCCAGGCGCGTCCGGGCTCGGCGTGGGTCAGGCGCCTGGCCAGGCGGCCACCCAGGTCGACTGGCGGCGGGTCGCCCGGGTAGGTGAGGGCCGCAGCGGGAGCCAGGCGCTCAAGGGTGGGGGCCGACACGGTGGTCATGGAGGACTTTCTGCGGGGCGAAGGCGGGCCGGGGGCGGGGCCACGGACATCCTGGGGTGCTGGGGTGCTGGGGTGCTGGGGTGCTGGGGTGCTGGCGGGGCGGCGGCGGCGTCCTGCGCGGGGCGGGGCCGCCCCCTCGCCGCCCGGCGCCCCGGGGCGGGGGG
>WRIF01000016.1 GCA_009782865.1 Promicromonosporaceae bacterium | reverse complement strand
CCCCCTGTTCAACGAGGGCGACCGTTACACCAACCAGCTCAACTCGGACGGCCTGCGCGCCCTGGGCTATGCGACCTTCCTGCCGCAGGAAGTGGTGATCACCAAGGATTCGAGCGACCTGGTTAAGGCGGCCTGCTTCTACATGGACCTGAAGGCCATCCGGGAGTGCGATGTGTTGCTTGCCAACTGCAATGGCATCGAGATCGACTCCGGCACCGCCGCCGAGATCGGCCTGGCCTACGGCCTGGGCAAGGCGCTGGTGCTCTACAAGTCCGATGTCCGCAATTACTACAACGAGACGTTCCGGCTCAACAACTTTGTTGGCGGGCTGGCCGACAACGTGGTCTGCTCCTCCCTGGACGAGGTAATCGCGCAAATCGACGCCCTGCTGTGATGTCTGCCGGGCGGTCGGCCTGCCGACCGGCTGCCCGACCGCCTGGGTGCCTGCGGGCATCATCGCCCGGTGGCCTAGTCCGCTGGCTGCCCGCCCGTCCGCGGCCCGCGCCGCCTGAGCGCCCGCACCGCCGCGGGCGACGTGACCCTGGTGCCCGGCCTCCCGGCTGCCCGTGGGCACCTTCTCCTGAGCGCGCTCCCGACCGACCGCGCATGCACAGCACCGCCTGAGTGCGTGGCCTGGCCCTTGCCCGCCGCCCCGAGGGATTTCTCAACGGGGAGGTAATCAATTTTCGCAATAGTGACATCTGTCACTATTGCAATAAGTCGAGGCGATGTGTGACCTCTCGGCGGAATAGTAAAAAGACTCAAGGGGCGCCACAAATCTACTTTGCCGCGCCAGTATTTCTCCGGCCGAAGAGGGAGGGAAGTACTGTCTCTGCCAGCTGAACGTCCACGAGCAATCGGCGCTCGGCACCAGCAAGTTGTCCCAGTTGGCCTATCTTTCCAGTGAAGGAAGACACATGTTACATTCGCATCTCCAGCGCGCCCCTCTTCGGCGCGACCGTGTTGCCCTGAGGGCGGCCAGGGCGCGTCGCCTCAACCGTCGTCGCACCTGGCGCGGTGCCGCCGCCGCCGCTACCGCCACCACCGTGGCGCTGACCGCCGTTGCCACGGCGTTCGCCGGGCAGTCTGAGTCTCCCGCCCTCGACAATGCCCCCGCCTACGGCGAGTACGCCGTGGCCGACCACGACACCGCCGCCCCCGAGTACCTGGCCGCAGATCACGTCGCCTACGAGGCTGCTGCTTACGAGGCTGTCGTGGCAGACCTGCCTGCCGGCGAGGACGCTGCTGCCTACCTGGAGGCCACCACCGCGCCCTTCGAGGACATCGAGCCTGCCAACATCGGGATCGAACCGCTTTCGTCAGGAATCTCGATGTCCGTGGTGATCGACGGCCAGGCGACCCATAACGCGCGTGCGTGGCGCGAACTCAGTCAATTTTCCGACCCATTTCCCTTGACGCTGACCTTCACGAATTTTGGATCGGAGACAATTCCGGCTGGCGAATGGCAGTGGATGGTTCACCGTGAGTCGTACACGCCGTATATTGATCAAATCTGGTACAACGATGGAGTTCACTGGATGCGTTTGCACACGGTGCCTAGCCAGTTGGTGTTGGGCGAATGTGTTGGCGCGCCGGAATTTCCGCCTGCAACGTTGTCACCGGAGAACTTCGACTTCCCGGCAGGACACGTAATCACTTGTGATGGCACAATCGTTATGTCTGCTCCCGCGGTGCATGAAGTTCCGCCGAATATCGCTCATGGGATCGGCTTCCAGCTGAATAGAACCTATTTCGTTGCCCAGACTTGGAGGGGAGGGAGTTCATCGTCGCTTCCGATGAACATCATTCAGTCAACGATTCTCGAGGTCGACGTCACCGCCGGGCCGACGCTCCCCGATGGCACCGCCGTCGTCGACGTCGACCTGAACCAACACGTTCCCAACTCCGAGGTCTCCCTGTGGAACAACGGCCTTCGGGTGGACCTGCCGGGCGCGAACTCCCAGCACCTGATTCACAATGTGCCCCCGGGCTGGACCTCACATGTTCGGGGCACCGGGTACAACCTGTGGCTGCAGATTCTGCCTCCGGTTGGTTACTACGTCCGGCAGCCGGGCGGTCCCGACACCCCGTTCGTGGTGGCCCCGCATGGCCCGTTCGAGATCGACATCCATTCCACTCCCGGCCGCCCCGGTGGTGCCCTGATCGTCGAGTCGTTCGACCTCTCCGGTGTGCCCACCAACCACGGTCACACCGGGGCATCGCATGCCCCCGCGGGCAGCGTGATGATCCACGGCCCGGTGGCCGCTCTGCCCGAGTCCCCTGACCGGTGGATGGATGTCTTTGACATCGACAACATGGTCGAGATCTGGAGCATCCACTCCACCGTGGAGGACACCACCGCGCTCACGCCGTGGAACCCTGATCAGACCGGTTACTGGACCGTCTACGACATGGACTCCCGCTTCCCCGAGACGGCCCCCGAGGGTCTCAACTGGGAGCGCGGCGCGCGGGTTTCCGCCAGCCGCGACGGCGACACCTGCGTCAGCATCTACGAGTACTCCGCCAACGCCTACTACATGATTCGCACCGGCTGGCAGAACCAAGACGGTGGCCTGGTGTTCCCGCTGAATGAGGCGGGCGTCATGCTCGGCACCTTCTTCCGGGAGCAGTTCACCCACGCCACCTACACCCAGGACGTGACCGTCCCGGTGGACTGTGCCGTGATCGACGGCGACTACGCCGGCCCGGCCGGCGAGGACGGCAACCGCGAGGTTGTCATCTCGGCGCCCCCCGGTTCCGAGATTGTGGTTGGCCCCGGTAACAATGTGGTGGTGACCCTGCCCCCGGGCACCGCCCCCGAGCATGTGATCGTGAACACGCCGCCGGACTGGACCGTCACCCCGGGCCTTGACGCCGATGGCAACCCGACGGTTACCCTGACCCCGCCTCCGGGCTACCTGGTCACGCAGCCGGGCGGCCCGGGCACGCCGATCATTGTGGCGCCCGTTCCGGAAGAAGAGACTGTGCCCCCGGTCGGTCCGCGTATCCTGTCGCAGGCGCTGCCCCCCGGCACCGTCGGCACGCCGTTCCCCTACCAGGTTCGCCTCGAAGGCACCGGCCCCTTGGCCATCGCCACCACCGCGGGCGAACTGCCGGCGGGCCTGAGCAAGTCGGGCAACCCGGGCCTCGTCTCGGGCACCCCGACGCAGGTCGGCACCTTCACCTGGACCGCCGTGGTCACCGACGCCAATGGTTTGACCTACACCCGCGAGCTGACCATGCAGGTGGTTGCGCCCGGGGCCGTCGCCCCCACCATTCCGACGCTTCCGGTAACCGGCGCGGCCATCGCGGCCGCGGCCATTGCGGCCACCGGCCTGATCGGAGCGGGCCTCCTGTTCCGCCAGGCGGGTGGTCACGAGGGCGGCGACGCCGACACCAAAAGGGGTCGGCGGGGCTGACTCAGCCGGCGTCACCTCGGAACACCTTTCCCAGGTCGCACTGGACCTGGGGAACCTCTCCGCAGCCGCGGAGCCGCTCAGCGCGGCAAGGGTGGCAGCGGTGGCCGGGGTGACATTCATGACGGTGGTGGCCGTGATCCCGATCGATCCGGGACGGGCCGCCGTCACGGTGGCCCGGACGCGCCTGCGCGCCCGTAGCTAAACCCACTGACCGGTCGGGAGGCAGCAGCCTCCCGACCGGTCAGCAACCCGTTACAGTGGAAGTTATCGGCCGTCACCATTGACAGAGAGTTCAGGTTCATGAACACCGCAGAACCCGCTAGTTCGGCAGTTGGTGGGGGCGCGCTCTCGGCTCGGATCACCCGCAGCGGCGCCGGGCGTGATTGGCTTCACGCCTACGCCCGGCGACGGCTGGGCCGGGTGGTGGTATCCGTGCAGGTGGTCTTGCTGGTGGCCGTGCTGTTGGTTCTGCTGCTTGGCGTAGGCGACGTTCGGACGAGTCATGTCCGCATCGTCGTGCTGCTGGTGGCCGGCGCCTTCCACGCGGTCGGCTGCTCGCTGGCGTGGCGCTACGGCCTGTTCGAACCTGCCCGCGCCGAGTGTGGCGCCAGGGTGGATCGGCATTCGCCCTGGATGAGGCTCGGGGTGGCGCTGGTGATCCTGTCGGCCGGCCAGGCGTTGGTGCTTGACCTGCCCTCCCAGCGCCTGCCGGCGTTGCCGGTCGAGCAGATACTGGGCGGGTTGATGCTGGTGACCACGGTGGCGGTCAGCGTGGCCACCTTCTCCCCGCTGCTGACCTCTCGACTGGCCGTGCTGGCGCCGGCGGCGGTCACCGCCCTGTTCGCGCTCGGGCAGTCCGCCTCCGGGATGGCTCCGCAATGGGAGTTGTGGGCCGTCGCCATCTTGCTTGGCTATCTGCTGATGCTGCGGCTCAAGCTGTCCAACTGGCATGAGCGGCTGTGGGCCGAGTGGGAGGCCGACCTCGACCTGTTGGCCGCCCTGGCCGCCAGCCAGGAGCGGCTCACCCTGGCCCGCGACATCCACGACACCATTGGGCAGACCCTGGCCGCGGTGGCCTTGAAGGCCGATGTGGCGCAGCGGCTCTTTGAGCGAGGTGATCCTCGGGCCATCAAGGAGGCGCGGGAAATGTCCCGGCTGGCTCGCCAGGCGATCAAGGAGACTCGGGGCCTGTCTCGCGAGTTGCGCCAGACAGACCTGCGCACCGAGTTGGTCTCGGCCCGGGCCCTGCTGGACGACCTGTCGGTGCGCCTGCGGGTCACGGGCACGGCCTCCGCCTGGCCGCCGGGGGTGCTGGCCGTCCTTGGCTGGGTGGTCCGTGAGGCCACCACCAACGTCACGCGACATGCGCAGCCGACCTTCGTGCGGGTTGAGCTTGAGACCCGGGACGCCACCGCCCGCTTGACCTTCACCAACGATGGCGTGAGAACCCCGGTGGACCTCGCGACCACCCTTGGAACGGAGGGCGGCTCGGGCCTAGCGGGGCTGACCGAACGCCTGGCAGCCGTTGGCGGGACGCTGGCCCACCGCCGCACGGAGGAGTCCTTCATCTTGTTGGCCGAAATCCCCTTACCTAGGAGCTTTGAATGATTCGCATTATCGTCGCCGATGACGAACGCTTTATCCGCGAGGCGGTGGCCACCGTGTTTGGGCTGGAGCCTGATTTGGAGGTGGTTGGGGTTGCCGCAGACGGGGCGGAGGCCATCGGCCTCGCGTTGGAGCTGCGCCCGGATGTCGCCGTGCTCGACCTGCAGATGCCGAAGCATGACGGGATAGAGGTGGCGGCGGTGTTGGCGGAGCGGGCGCCGGAGATTCGGGTGTTGATGTTGACCTCGCAGACCCTTCCGGGCAAGCTGCGATCTGCCATCGACGCGGGAGTGTGCGGTTTTGTGCCGAAGGACACCTCGGCCGACATGGTGGTCTCGCTGGTGCGGAAGGTAGCAGCTGGGGGCAGGTACATCGACCCAGAACTGGCCGTTGACCTGATCGAGACGGGCGAGAATCCCTTGACCCCTCGGGAGCGCCAACTGCTGCGGCTGTCGTTGAGTGGCGACACCATTGAGGAGATTGCCGGTCGGGTGAAGATAAAGGGCTCAACCGCTCGGAACTACCTTTCGCGCGCCATCACCAAGATGGGCGCCAACAATCGCCACGTGGCCGCCCAGCTAGCGCAGCAGCGCGGCTGGCTCTAGCGCCCCGCCGCCGCCAACCCCCTTGACGACCTGTCCCTTCCACGCCCTCCAACGTGGTCGCGCTAACTGGTCCCTCAGGGCCCCACTTTCCGCAGTCGAGTCCATCAATGCTGCGTTGCCGTTCCGCTGGGCGGGCCGGGGGACATGTGCGCAGCCTGGGCGGATGGAGTTGGTCATGCCTTGCCCCGTCAATAGTTTCCGCGTACAATAAGCGCGTGGCCGTCTCCTTCGCTCCGTCTGCAGAGAGGCACGGCATCCCGCGAGATGAGGTGCTCTGGGCGATGGCTCACGGCAAGTCGTGGGAACGCTGGGAGGATGAGCGCCCGCCGCACGGCCCCACAAGGCTGTGGATCGGGCCGTCACGTTTCGGGACGCTGGAAGTGATCGCAGAGATTACGCCACCACGCGGAATCAGCGTCTTTCACGCCATGCCGCTACGCAAGTCAACTGCCGATAAGGCTGGGTACACCGGAGAGGAAACACCATGAGCACCCTGACCGCCGAACAGCACGCCGAGAACGTGGCCTGGGCCGAACGCGGCGACTTTCGCCCGGTAGCGGCCAGTCAGGTCTCCGCCGAAGACAATCGTGCCTTCCTCGAATCCTGCGGGCTGGACATCGCGGCACTGGAAGCCCGCGTGACCGCTGCGCGAGGACGCCCTCGGCTTGCTGCCGACGATGACACCGTGCCCCTGACCTTCCGCGCCACCACCACCCAGGCGGAACAGGTGCGCGCCCAGGCCAAGCGCGAGGGCCGCCCGTTCGCTGCCATCATGCGCGACGCAGTGACTGACTACCTGGCGGCGCACCCGGCCTGATTCACGAACGGCAACAGGCCGCGAAGGTGATGCAGGCCGGCGGCATCCCCGAGTGCCGGAAACCAGGCCTGAGTGGCGGTACGTTGGGGAGCGCTGTCAGTAGAGACGACAAGGGCCAGACTAGAAAACCTGCCCTGACGTGATCGTTTATCGTGGCCCCTGGGGTGGGGCCGCATGCTGGTACCCGTGCTCCCTTTAGGAGCTGGCACTGGTAGCAAAGCGGGTGAAGGTTGGAGATGTCGTCTGTTCCGCCGTTGGCGATGGTGTACGTGATCGTGACGCGCCGCTCGAATCCGGTTGTGTACATGCCTTCGAGCAGGTCGTCACGGCGCCTGCCGCGCCGCGGGAACAGGGCTAGGCCATCGCAAAACCCGACGATCCGGGCAACGTAGGCGATTGCGCGTTCCGGTTCACCCTCGGAGGTGATGTAGTCAGCGATGGCTGCAAGTTGTTGGCGTGCCTCAGGGGAGTGCTTGACCGAATATCTATCTGTGGTCACGCGGCCTTGGCCTGCTTGGCTGCCAGCCACTCCAGAACTTCGTCGCCGGAGTAGCCGGTCGCTTCGCCTGCGGCGATCCGCGCCATGACCGGCGCCACCTCGGCCTGAACCCAGGCAGCGAACTCAGGGGTCTCGGTGATGTCGGAGGCGTCCTCGTCAATCGGCGGCATCGTGGCCTTGGTGGCGACCCAGTCACGCAGTTCCGCCGCTTGGGCAGCGTCGAGGCGGTCCACCCATCGGTGGATCGCTGGGGCTGCCATGATCGCGCTCATAGCAGCCAGTATCCCACACCGCGCCTTTTGGCGGGCAGTGGCTTGATGGCGGAGCGGCCAGAAATGAAGAAAACCCCCGGCTGACCAGGGGTTTTGTTGGTGGCTCCGACCGGTGTCGATCCGGTGACCTCACGATTTTCAGTCGTGCGCTCTACCAACTGAGCTACAGAGCCTTGACGCGAACGCCCGGAACCGGCTAACCGGACCGGGCGTTGTCATCGAGCATCCCCCTAGGGGAACACCGCGACCCTGACGGGACTCGAACCCGCGACCTCCGCCGTGACAGGGCGGCACGCTAACCAACTGCGCTACAGGGCCTTGATTGCTCCGCCATCGGTGTTCCGCAGGCGGTGCCCGAGAAGGTTACTACATGCGGGCGCGCCGGGGCAACTCGCGACGAAGCCGTTGCGGGGGTCCCTGGGCGTGAGCGTTTCACTCTGGGGCTGTGTGCAGCCTGCGAGGGGGCTCCCTGCGGCGAAGCCAGGCTCCGCTTCTGCAGGACATCAGCGAGGCGGATGGCGAGCCGGCACGGCTTGGCTGGCTCTGCCCCCATGCCCCGCTATACCTGTGTCCTGACCAGAACCTTAAGAACCTCGGGGGCGTAGAAGCGGCGCTTGTAGGCGCCTGGGTCGACCGCGTCGAGTATGCCCAGGTCGACAAGTTGGCCAGCCAGCTTGTTCGCGCGAGCGTAGGACACTCCAAGTTCAGATTCGATCTTGCGAACGGTGAATGTCGGGTTGGCCACCGCCAGATCCACCAGGAGATGGGCGGAGTCGGCGCGCAGCGACGAGGCGCGCAGCCTGTCCTTGAGCTCGGCCTGGACCGCCGACAAGGCCACCATTTCAGAGCGTGTTCCCTCTGCAGCCTGCCGGATCCCGTCGGCAAAGAACTTGACGTACGTGTCCCAGTCGCCTCGGGTGGAGACCCCCAGGAGGCAGTTGTAGTACTGCTCTCGACGTGCTTCGAACCACGGGGAGACGGTCAGGGTCGGCTCGGTCAGCACGCCTGCCTGCTGGAGGTGAGCCACGATGAGGAACCGGCCGAGCCGGCCGTTGCCGTCGTGGAACGGGTGCAGCGTCTCAAACTGGTAGTGCGCCATCGCCGCCGAAATCACCGGGTCGATCTGCGGGGTGTGGTCGGTACGGAGCCACGTGACGAGGTCGCCCACCCCATGCTCGAGGACCGGGCCAGGGGGCGGTGGAACGAATCTCGCTGCCTCGACGGGCAAGGCGCCGACCGGTGCTTCCGGGCGCCTGCCGATCACCACCTGACCATCGCGCAACCTTCCCGATCCAGGTTCCTTTGGAGTTCCCGCCATCAGGAGGCCCTGCAGCTCGCAAAGGTAAGCCACGGAGATGGGCCACTCGCCAGCCAGATGCGCATAACCGGCGTTCGCCATGTGGACGTAGTTGAGAATCTCAACCATGTCCTGGTTCGCGGGATCGTTCTCGTCCGCGGTGAACACCTGCGGGAGCGGCGCGTAGGTGCCCTCCAGGGCGGAGGTGCTCTGGGCCTCACGACGTAACGTGGGCATGCGCAGCAAGGTTGGGTTCGGTAGTTGGCGTCCCGTGCTGTCCAGGGCGGCGAGTGCTGCCCTGGCGTTGGCAACGGCCAGGAAGGTCGAAGGGCTCAGCGGGGGCATGGCCTGCGGTAGTGGATCTGGGAGGAATGCCTTGTGCTGCCAGTGGCCAAGCAGAGGCTCGGAGCCGGAGATGTCAACAAGTTGCCCCGGAGCGTCGTTGACGAAGATGTTGAGGTCCACAATGTTACTCTACGGCACGATGACGAGCATGTTGCCGACCAACATGTCACACAACGGCACGATGACGAGCATGTTGAGGCCGACGATGTTGCTCAACGGCGCGTTGACAAGCATGTCGGTACCCAGGACGACGGCGGGTGATTCGCGGTCGACACGGCCCAGCGGAGGGCTTTCCGCCCTTAGCCGCGCGGTCAGGCAGTGAGCCGTGCGGTCAGCGCACGCCCACAATGTCGACGACAAACACCAGCGTGTCGTCGCCCTTGATTCCCGCCTGCGGGGCGCCGCGCTCGCCGTAACCGTGCGCCGGCGGGCAGACGAGCAGCACGCGCGAGCCCACGTTCTGGCCCACCAAGCCCTTGTCCCAGCCGCCGATCACCATGCCCACGCCAATTGGGAAGTCGATGGGGGCGCCCCGGTCGTAAGAGTTGTCGAACACGTGGCCGCCCCAAGTCTGACCCAGGTAGTTGACCACGATGGTGCGCCCCGCCTGCACCGTCGGGCCCGTGCCCTCGGCCAGCACGCGGACCTGCAGGCCCGCCGGGGCCTGCGCGTCCGGGAAGGTGATGACCGGCTTCTCGCCGAAGGTGCCCGAGGGGGTGGGGAGGTTCGTCATGCCGAGCATCCTAGCGACTATGGTTTCCCCATGGCTCCCCCGCGCAAGTTTCGCCGCCCGTCCGCGGCGCAGGCCAAGCGCTACGCCAAGCGGCGCGCCGGCCGGGTACAGCGCTCCGATTCCGACCTCACCCCCGCCGAATGGACGGCCATCGCCACGGCCTGGGGCGCCTGCGCCTACTGCGGCACCCCCGACGGCCCCTTCCAAAAGGACTGCGTCCAACCCATCGCCCGCGGCGGCTCCTACACCGCCGCCAACGTTGTGCCCGCCTGCCGCTCCTGCAACGCCTCCAAGTCCGCGCGCGAGGTCACCTCGTGGCTGCGCTCCAAGCGGTACGACGAGGCCGCCTTTCTCTCCCGGTTCGTCGAGGTCTCACGCCTGCTTGCGCCCGACGACGACGGCGACGCCCACCCCGACGATGAGTGACTACCCTGCCCGGCTTGCCGCGATCCGGGAACGGGTGGAGCGCGCGGTAGGCCGCGCGGGCCGCCCCGCCGCCGAGGTTCGCCTGCTCCTTGCCACCAAGCAGCAGCCCGCCCCCGTCATCGACGAGGTGCTGGCGGCAGCCCAGGGTGAGGCCTTGCTGGGCGAGGTCTTGCTGGGGGAGTCGCGCGTCCAGGAGTACGCCGCCAAGGCCGCCGGGCTGGCTGCCCTGGACGCCCAGGTGCATTTCATCGGCCAGTTGCAACGCAACAAGATCAACCAGCTCCTCGCCGTCGAACCGCAGGTCGCCTGCGTGCAGACCCTCGACAACCTGCGGTTGGCCGAGGCCCTCTCGCAGCGACTATCGCCGGGCCCGGCAGGTGAAAGGGGCCGCGACCGGCTGCCGGTGATGATCCAGGTCAACGTCTCGGGAGAGGCGAGCAAGGCCGGGGTCGCCCCAGACGCCGCGGTAGACCTGGCCCTCGCGGTCGCCGGCCTGCCCGGGCTGGAGGTGGTCGGCTTCATGACCATCGGCCTGCACTCCGACAGCGAGCCGCTGGTGCGGGCGGGCTACGCCGCGCTAAGGGCCATCCGCGACGAGGCCGTCGCCTCCCTCCCCGGTGCCACCGAACTCTCGATGGGCATGTCCGGCGACCTCGAATGGGCCATCGCTGAGGGCGCCACCCTGGTCAGGGTCGGCGCCGCGGCCTTCGGGGCCCGGCGCTAGAGGCGCCCCTCCCACCAGGCGAGGATCGCCTCGAAGCGCTGGCGGCGGTGCCACGGGGTGCCGGAGCGGGACAGCTCGTGGTTCTCGCCGGGGAAGATCAGCATCTCGGTCTCCACCCCGGCCAGCTTCAACTCGGTGTAGTAGCGCAGGGCCGGGCCGAGCGGGCAGCGGAGGTCTTGCTCGGAGTGCAGCACCAGCGTCGGCGTCTTGACCTGCCCGGCCAGCAGCAGCGGCGACTGCGCATCCATGGTCGCGGGATCGGCCGTGTTGTAGGCGTGGGTGAAGAACCAGCCGATGTCGGCCGCGCCGACAAACGAGCGCGGGTCGAGGAAGGCGCGCTCCACAATCGCGCCGGAGAAGCGGTGCTCGTGGGCAATCAGCCAGGCCGTCAGGTAGCCGCCGTACGAGCCGCCCTGCACGCCCACCCGGGAGGCGTCGAGGCCCGGGACGGTCGCCAGCGCGTGGTCGAGGAAGGCCATGACGTCCACCCGGTCGAGGTTGCCGAAGTCGCCCTGAATGGTGCGGCCAAAGGCCTGACCGTAGGAGGCCGAGCCGCGGGGGTTGCAGTAGACGACGGCGTAGCCCGCCCGCGCCAGCACCTGTGACTCGTCGAAGAAGCCGGGCGCGTACTGCGCGTACGGGCCGCCGTGGATCTGCAGGATCACCGGGTGCGGGCCCTCGCCCTCCGGGAGGACCACCCACCCCTGAATCTCCTGCCCGTCGGGCGAGGTGGAGATCAGCTCCCGTGTGGGCAGCGGCGGGGCCGCCGCCCGCAGGGCCGCCCCGAAATCGGTGAGCACGGCCGGGGTGTCGCCAAGCCTGACGAGTTCGCCCGGAGACGTGGCGGTGACGGCCGCACCGACCAGCACGTCCCCGCTGGCACCCAGCGCCGCCACCGAGGTGCCTGTGGGCAGGTCGAGGAAGGTCACGTCGCCGGCGGTGCTCACCCGCACTGGACGGCCCACCCCGCGCGCCATCACCATGCCCATCAGGCCCGAGCCGGTGGAGACGAGGTCGTGAAACTCCAGGTTCTCCGGGTCGGTCAGCCGCACCGGGAGGTCGAAGCCGGCCCGCGGGAGGGAGGCGTCGCAGGCGCCGGCCGGGAAGGTGGCGCAGGGGCAGGGCAGCCGGTAGACGGCCGAGTTGGTGCCGACAAAGCCAAGGCCGTCGGCCCCCAGGTCGCCGGCCAGGAAGTAGATGTCGGAGCCGACCAAGGCCGGCGAGGAGACGCTGAGCGCGGTGCCGCCTACCTCCGGGCCCGTCAACTGCACCGGGAGTTCCAGCTGCGCCCCCGGCTCGGCGGCGCCAGCCGCGCTGGGCTCGGCGGCGTTCGTCGCGGCGGGCGTGCCGACGCCGGAGTTTGAAATCGTGGCGGCGGGCGAAACGCCGAAGATGGCCGCGCCTTATGTCATCAAGGCTCCGAGCGAAGGTTCCAGCGTCGGCGTGTTCATCGTGCGCACGCCGGAGGAAGCCCCGGCGGCCATCGAGGCGGCGGGGAAATTCGCGCCCCGGTTGTTGGTGGAGGAATTCGTGCAGGG
>WRIF01000015.1 GCA_009782865.1 Promicromonosporaceae bacterium | reverse complement strand
GCCCGCCGAATCCACGCACACGGGGTGCCCAGGGAGGTGGGGAGGGCCGGGACGCTCGGGGCGTGCCGGTGATGGGTCTCACTATCGCGGTAGGCAACCGCGGCGGGCCCGCCCTCGGCCGGCTCGGCCCGGCAGCAGTGCCCCCCGTCCCCGCCGTGGCGGAGGTACCTGACCGCCGAGGAGACGGTCAGGAGCGCCTCCACGGTGTGCATCGTCGAGTTGAGGCCCCGGTAGGGGTCGGCCGTGGTGAAGTCGCGGTTCCAGGTGTCGACGGGACGGCCATACTCCTCATCCCAGAACCTCTCCAGGAACACGCCGGTCGCCTCGGCGAGTAGCTCGGGGCCGCCGGCGAGGCCGGCGAGGGTGGCCGAGGCCCCGGCGAGCATCACAAAGGAGTGGTCGTAGGCGAGCTTGCTGCCCGCGGCGGTGGGCTCCCCGGCGGCGGAGACGGCATTGAACCAGCCGCCGTGCTCGTCGTCGTGCAGGAGCGCCGGGCGGGAGGCGTCGTCGCTCCACAGGCCGCGCAGGGCGAGCTCCGCCACCTCGCGGCTGCCGGGCACCCCGAGCAGGTGCCCCAGCGCCTGTGAGTGCACGGTGCGGGCGGTGATCCAGGTGTGCACCCCCCTGGCCGGGTCCGGACGGCCATCATCGTCAAGGTAGGCCGCCCCGCCCGAGGGCAGTCCGGCGGCTCGGCCGAAGTCCAACAGGCGCCGCGCCTCCCCCAGCAGAAAGTCTCGGTCCGTGTTCATGAGTCCTCACCCCTCAGCGACGTTGCGTTCATTGCCCAAGTGTGGCAAACCCGAGCCCCTGAATGTGCCCGCGGGCGCCAAGCGGGCGGTCGAGGGGGGCAGGACGTTCCCGGCGCCGCGAATCCCCCACCGCCACCCCGGCCACAGGCCCCGAGCGCAGACCCCGGTCACAGGCCCGGCCACAAACAAAGGGGCGGCCCTCCCCCTTGGGAAGGCCGCCCCTGCGATGGACGGGTCCTAGCGGATGGCGCCGGCCCGTCGCTTGTTGTAGATGTCGAAGGCGACGGCCAGCAGCAGCACCAGGCCGCGGACGATCTGCTGGATGGAGACCTCCAGGCCCATCAGCTGCATGCCGTTGGACAGCACGGCCATCACCATGCCGCCGATCATGGCGCCGGAGATACGTCCGACCCCACCCGAGGTTGAGGCACCACCGATGAAGCAAGCGGCGATGGCGTCGAGCTCAAACATGTTGCCGGCGGCCGGCTGGGCACCGCGGGAACGCGAGGAGAACACGATGCCGGCCACCGAGGCCAGCACGCCCATGTTGACGAAGATCCAGAAGTTGACCTTCTTGACCTTGACACCGGACAACTGCGCGGCGGTCAGGTTGCCGCCGATGGCGTAGACGTGGCGGCCGAACACCGACTTGGTGGTGACCACCTGGTAGACCAGGATCAGCACGGCCAGGATGACCATCACGTACGGCAGGCCGCGCGCCGAGGCGAGCTGCCAGGCGAAGGCCAGCACCACGGCGGCCACGGCCAAGAGCTTGATGATGAACAGGCCCATGTGCTCGACCGGCTGCTGGTAGCGGATGCGTCCACTGCGTCCGCGCCAGGAGGCCCAGGCGAAGCCGAGCACGGCGAGGACGCCGATCAGCAGGGTGAAGACGTCTCGGCCTCCCACCAATCCGGTCAGATCGAAGAAGAAGCCCGAGGCGATCTCGTTGTAGGCGGACGGGAAGGGGGAAAGCGAGATGTTGTTGAGCACCAAGAACGTCAGGCCGCGGAATAGCAACATGCCCGCCAGGGTGACGATGAACGCCGGGATGCCCACGTAGGCAACCCAGAAGCCCTGCCACAGTCCCACCAGCAGGCCGACGGCGAGGGCGGCGAGCACGCCGACCCACCACGGCATGCCGTGCCTGATCACCAGCACGGCGGAGACCGCCCCCGAGAGGGCCACCACCGAGCCGACCGACAGGTCGATGTGCCCGCCGATGATGACGATCAGCATGCCCAGGGCAAGGATCAACACATAGGAGAACTGCAGCACCAGGTTGGTGAGGTTCTGCGAGTTGATCAGGGTGCCGCCGGTGAGGATGGTGAAGAGGATGACGATCGCAACAAATGCCAGATAGATACCCGAGGTGCGCAGGTTGCGCGTGAATAGGTTCGCGATGTCGTCAAAGAAGCCACCCGACCGGCTGGCTGCAACGGCGCCGGCCTCGGCGGGCGCAGCGGGGGCGAACGGATCAGTCATTGGGGGTCTCCTTGTCGGCGACGGCGGGTGCGTCCGTCGAGGTCTTTTCTATCGTCATGAGCTCCATCAGGCGCTCCTGGGTGGCCTCCGCCACCGGCAGTTGTCCGGTGATGCGTCCGTAGGCCAGGGTGAAGATGCGGTCGCAGATGCCCAGCAGTTCCGGCAGCTCCGAGGAGATGACGACGACGGCCTTGCCCTCTGCGGCCAGTTGGTTGATGATCGTGTAAATCTCATACTTGGCCCCGACGTCGATGCCGCGGGTCGGCTCGTCCAGGATCAGCACCTCAGGGGCGGTGTGCAGCCACTTGGAGAGCACCACCTTCTGCTGGTTGCCACCGGAGAGATTGCCGACCGTCTGCATCACCGAGGGGGTGCGGATGTTCATCGCCTGGCGGAACCGCTCCGCCACGGCGATCTCCTCGTTGGCGTTGACGAAGCTGTGCCTGGAGACCTTATCCAGGCCGGCGGCCGAGATGTTGGTCTTGATGTCCTGGATGAGGTTGAGGCCGTAGTGCTTGCGGTCCTCGGAGACATACGAGATGCCCTGGTCGATGCAGGCCTTGACCGTCCTGGTGTCGATCTCCCTGCCGTGCAGGTACACCCGGCCGGAGATGTCCCGGCCGTAGGAGCGACCGAAGACGGACATGGCCAGCTCGGTGCGGCCGGCGCCCATCAGGCCGGCGATGCCCACCACCTCGCCGGCGCGGACGTCGAAAGAGGCGTGGTCGACCAGCACGCGCGGCTGGGTGGGGTGCGAGACGCACCAGTCTTCGACCCGGAACACCTCCTCCCCGATGTGAGACTCGCGCGGCGGGTAGCGCTGGTCGAGTTCCCGGCCCACCATGTCGCGGATGATCCGGTCCTGGGTGGCGTCCGGCCCGTGCATGTCGATGGCCTCAACCACGTAGCCGTCGCGGATGACGGTGGTGGTGTCGGCGATCTCCACGATCTCTCCGAGCTTGTGGCTGATGATGATGCAGGTAATCCCCTCGTCGCGCAGGCCGCGCAGGAGGCCGAGGAGGTGCTCGGAATCTTGGTCGTTGAGCGCGGCGGTCGGCTCGTCGAGGATCAGCAGGCTGACGTCCTTGGAGAGCGCCTTGGCGATCTCGATCAGCTGCTGCTTGCCTACGCCCAGCTGGCCCACGGGCGTGACGGGTAGCTCAGAGAGCCCTACCCGCGCCATGAGCTCGCGCGCCCGGTGGTTGGCCTGGTTCCAGTCGATGAGGCCGCGCCTGGAGACCTCGTTGCCGAGGAAGATGTTCTCGGCCACCGAGAGATCGGGGATCAGCGCAAGCTCCTGGTGGATGATCACGATGCCCTTGGCCTCGGAGTCCTTGATGGAGCCGAAGGCCACCTCTTCGCCGCGGAAGAGGATGTTCCCCTCATAGGTCCCGTGGGGATACACCCCGGAAAGCACCTTCATCAGGGTGGACTTGCCCGCCCCGTTTTCGCCACAGATGGCGTGGATCTCCCCCTCCTTGACGGTGAGGTTCACCTCTTGGAGGACCTTTACCCCAGGGAAGTTCTTGGTGATGTCTTGCATCTCGAGGATGTTGCCCGACATGCCCGTCCTAACGTCGTCGTTTTGGTTAAGTCTAGCCAAGACCACGGGAGGCCCGCTGCCCGAAGTTGGCAGCGGGCCTCCACTTGGGTCTTTCCCTCAGGAAAGGTTACATAACGCCAGCGGCGATCTGCTCCTCGGTGAGGAAGCCGGTGTCCACCAGCTCGACAACGATGTTGTCGATGTTGACGATCGAGACCGGCAGCAGGAACGACGGGACAACGAAGACGCCGTTGTCGTAGTCGGTGGTGTTGTTGGGCGTCGGGGTCTCACCGTTGGCGAACGACACGGCGGCGGCAACGGCCTGCTCGGCCAGGAGGCGGGTGTCCTTGAAGATGGTCGAGTACTGGATGCCCTGGTCGATCATGGATACCGAGGCGACCTCGGCGTCCTGACCGGTGACGACGGGCAGGCCATCGGCCAGGGTCGGGCCGTAGCCGGCGTTCTGCAGCGCGGTGATGATGCCGCGGGAGATGCCGTCGAACGGGGAAAGCACGCCGTGGAGGGCGCCGGAGCCGCCGCCGTAGTGGGCGGTGATCAGGTTCTCCATGCGGGTCTGTGCGGCCTCCTGCGACCAGCGCATGGTGGCGCCCTGCTCGATGGTGGTCTGGCCGGAGCCAACCACAATCGAACCATCGTCGATGCGGGGCTGGAGCACGGACATGGCGCCGTCCCAGAAGAAGTGGGCGTTGTTGTCGTCCAGCGAACCGGCGAACAGCTCGACGTACCAGGGGGAGACGCCGGCGAAGTGGGTCTCCAGGCCGGAAATCAGCGAGGTGGCCTGGTCGACGCCCACCTGGAAGTTGTCGAACGTGACATAGAAGTCGATGTTCTCGGTGTCGCGGATCAGGCGGTCGTAGGAGATGACCGGGATGCCAGCCGCGGCGGCGGCCTCCAGCTGGGTGCCGAGGGCGGTGCCGTCGATCGAGGCGATGATGAGGACGTCGACGCCCTGGGTGATCATCTGGTCGATCTGCTGCTGCTGGGTGGGGATGTCGTCGTTGGCGAACTGGAGGTTCACCTCGAAGCCGGCGTCCTCCAGGCCCTGGCGGGTGTTGTTGCCGTCAAAGATCCAGCGTTCGGAGGTCTGGGTCGGCATCGAGACGCCGACGGTGCCGGAGGCGGAACCGCCACCGGAGCCGGCGTCGCTGCCACCGCCGCCGTTGTCATCGCTGCAGGCGGTAAGGCCGGCGAGCGCGAGGGTTGCCACTGCGCCAGCGGCGAGGGTGCGAGTGATAATTCGCTTCATTGCGTTTCCCTTCTTAGGTGTTGGCGGATCGAGGGTCTCCTCGATGCTGCGCTTCAGAATCTAGCGCAGTTACAACGGTGTAAACAGTCGAGAAGGGCCGAAACTCGTAACGATTGAGTAACGCTTACATCGTTGTAAACCGGTCGGCGGCTCCGCGCCGTCGTCACCGCCTGGTCGAGTCCCGTTCCACCAGCACGCTGCTGGAGGTCAGGTGGACCGCCGGGCCGAGGGGGTCCTCGATGCGGGCCAGTAGCAGCCGCACCGCCACGGGGGCGATCTCGTAGGTCTGCGGGTCGATGCTGGACAGGGAGGGAGAGGAGTAGATCGCGTCGTCGATGTTGTCGAAGCCGATGACGGCCACGTCCTCGGGCACCCGGAGCCCCGCCGCGTGCAGCACGTGGAGGCCGCCGAGGGCGAGGTCGTCGTTCATCCCAAACACCCCGTCGATCCGCAAGCCGCTGTCCAGCAGGCGCTGCATCGCCTCCGCGCCGGAGCGGCGGTGCCAGATGCCGGTCCGGCCGAGCAGCTCGGGGCGGTATTCGATGCCCGCCGCGGCGAGGGCCTGCCGATAGCCCTCCAGCCGTTGGGAGGGGGTGCCATTGCGGTCCCCCGCCTGCTCACCAAGCACGGCAATGTGGCGGCACCCCTTGGCGATGAGGTGTTCGACGGCCATGCGGGCCCCCACCACATTGTCCTGCCCGATGTGGTCATAGCCGGCGATGATGTTCCAGTCTCCGAGGGCCAGCAGGGGGTAGTTGACGTCGATGGGGGGCCGAAGGTTCGGGTCTTCGGCCACGGTGGCCAGGATGAGGCCGTCGGTGATCTGCCGCTGGGGAGAACTCAGCACCGCCGCCTCCCGCTCCCCGCTGGGGCCGGTCTGTTCGATGAGCACCGTCATGCCCCGCTCGGCGGCGGCCGCCACTACCCGGTCGGCCAGCTCTGCATAGTAGGAGACCCGCAACTCGGGGACGGCCAGGGAAATCATGCCGGAGCGGCCCGTGCGCAGGGAGCGGGCGGTCGGATTGGCGACGTAGCCGAGCTCGCTGATCGCCGCCTCCACCTTCTGCCGGGTGGCAGGGCGGACGTGCGGGTGGTGGTTGATCACATTCGAGACGGTCTTGAACGAGACGCCCGCGAGCGTCGCCACATCCCGCAGGGTGACGGCCAATTCTGACCCCTTTCATCAGGTCTCAACTTGTCCCGTCCGGCCCCCTCATCACCGAGATCGTAGGTTTCGGCGGAGGGTGGAGGTGGGAGGCGGCGAACCCGGCTAGGCCCCGGGCAGGCCGGAGGCGAGGCGCTGATAGGCGGCGTTCCAGCGCACCTGGTCGCGGAAGCCGCGCTTGGTGGTGTTTTCATCGATCACCAACAGTTCCACGTCGCTCAGCTCAGCGAACGCCTCGATGACCTCGAGCGAGAGGGCCGTGGTCATCGCGGTGTGGTGGGCGCCGCCGGCGGTGAGCCAGCATTCGGCCGATACCTCGAACGAGGGGCGGGGCTGCCACACCGCGCAGGCCACCGGCAGCTTGGGCAGGGGGGCGCTCGGCGGCACCACATCGACCACGTTGGCCGTCAGGCGGAAGCGGTCGCGCATGTCGGCCAGGGAGACCACAAGGGCGCCCTGCTTGGGGTCGGCGGTGTGGACCATGCGGACCGGGTCCTCCTTGCCGCCGATGCCGAGGGGGTGAATCTCCACCCGCGGCCTGCCGGCGGTGAGGCTCGGGCACACCTCCAGCATGTGGGCGCCGAGGATCAGCTCGCTGCCGGGGGTCAGGTCGTACGTGTAGTCCTCCATCAGGGAGGCCCCGCCGGGCAGGCCTGCCCCCATCGCCTTGAAGGCGCGCACCAGGATGGCGGTCTTCCAGTCGCCCTCGGCGCCGAAGCCGTAACCCTTCTCCATCAGGCGCTGCACGGCCAGGCCGGGCAGTTGACGCAGCTCTCCAAGGTCCTCGAAGTTGGTGGTAAACGCGGTGGCGCCGCGCTCCACCAGGAACTTCTCCATGGCGATCTCTTGGGCGGCGGCGTAGCGCAGGGCGTCGTGGCGGTCGCCTCCCCGGCGCAGTTCGGGCACCACGTCGTAACGCTCCTCATACTCGGCGACCAGCGCGGTGACATCGTCGTCGGCAACCTCCCTGACGGCTGCGACCAGCTCGTTTACCCCCCAGGTGTTGACGGAGACGCCGAACTTCAGCTCGGCCTCGGTCTTGTCACCCTCGGTGACGGCGACATTGCGCATGTTGTCACCGAAGCGAACCAGGGTCATGCCATGCGTGGCGTCGTAGCCGGCGGCGGCGCGCACCCAGGTGCCCACCCGCTGCTGGACCGCCGGGTTGGAGGCGTGCCCGGCGACGGTGGTGCGCCGCACGCCCAGGCGCGAGGCGATGTAGGCGTACTCGCGGTCGCCGTGGGCGGCCTGGTTGAGGTTCATGAAGTCCATGTCGATGGTGTCCCACGGCAGTCGCTGCCCGGCCTGCGTGTGCAGGTGCAGCAGCGGCTTGCGCAGCAGGTCGAGGCCGGTGATCCACATCTTGGCTGGGGAGAAGGTGTGCATCCAGGTGATGACGCCGAGCACGTGGTCGGCGGAGTTGGCCTCCAGCATGGCGCGGCGGATGGAGGCGGAGTCCTTGAGCACCGGCTTCCACACGATCTTGGCGGGCACGGTGGCCGAGCCGTCGAGCAGGGCCGCGACGGCCTGGGATTGCGCGGCGACCTGTTCGAGCGTCTCGGGGCCGTACAGGTCCTGCGAGCCGGTGTAGAACCAGATCTCCTTGGCAAAGTGCTTGGTCATGATGTTCCTTTTCTTTGCGAGTGTAGTGATTTCACCCGTCATCTGGCGCGTTAGCGGGTGAAACCGCTACGTTCGCGGGGTGGAAGGGGGCGGCTACTTGCCGTAGACATTCTGGTAGCGGTCGTAGAGGGAGTCGATGGCCGCCGGGGGGATCGGGAGGAGGGGGCCGCCGGAGCGGGCGATGTGCACGGTGCGGGCCACCTCTTCGAGGAGCACGGCGGCCTTGACGGCGGACTTGGCCGTCTCCCCGATGGTGAACGGGCCGTGGTTCTGCATGAGCACGGCGGGGCAGCGGGAGCCGCGCAGGGTCTCCACGATGCCGCGGCCAATCGAGTCATCACCGATGACGGCGAACGGGCCGACCGGGATGGGGCCGCCGAACTCGTCGGCCATCATGGTCAGTACGCAGGGAATCTCCTCCCCGCGCGCCGCCCAGGCCGCCGCGTAGGTGGAGTGCGTGTGCACCACCCCGCCCACCTCGGGCATGTTGGCGTAGACGTAGGCGTGGGCCGCCGTGTCCGACGACGGGCTGCGGGTGCCCTCCACCAGGTTGCCCGCCAGGTCACACACCACCATCGACTCGGGGGTAAGTTCCTCGTAGACCACGCCGGAGGGCTTGATCACAAACAGGTCGGGGGCGCCGTCCGTTCCGCGCACCCGCTCGGAGACGTTGCCGGCGGTCCAGACCACCAATTCCCAGCGGGGCAGTTCGGCGTGCAGCCTGGCGACGTTGGCCTTGGCGGCCTCGACGGCCGCGCGCATGGTTTCGGGGATGGTCACGCTGGTTCCTTTAGTGGGTGTGTTCGATGGCGGCATTTTGGACGGGCAGGCCGGCCACAAAGCGCTCTAGGTAGGTGGCGAAGCCGGTGACATCGGTGAGCTTCGGTTCGACGACGACGGCATCGGTACCGATCAGCACCTCCTCGGCCAGCCAGGCGGGCAGGTCCCGGCCCTCCCCGGCGGCGACCGCCTGCGAGTAGGCCGCCAGTACGGCGGCGCCCCAGGCCCCTCCCTCTCCGGCGGTCTGCGCCACGGCGACCGGGGCGTTGATGGCGGCGGCGAGCAGCCGCTGGCCGACGCCGGCGGTGCGGAACAGCCCGCCGTGGGCGAGCATCTCGTCGAGGCCGACCCCTTCGGCGTACAGGGTGCGCATGCCGAGGGCCAGCGTGGCGAAGATGGCGTAGACCTGGGTGCGGGCGAAGTTGGCGAGGTTGAGGGTCGAGTCCGGGGTGCGGAGCACCAGCGGGCGGCCCTCCGCCAGGCCGAGGTTGTGCTCCCCCGACAGGAAGTTGTAGGCCAGCAGGCCGCCGCCGTCCGGCGCGCCCTCCAGGGCGGCGCCAAGCAGGGCGCCGAAGACGTCCCCTGCGGAGGCGGGCGAGCCGAGGGCCGCGGCGAACTGACCGAAGAGTTCGGCCCAGGTGCCGAGCTCGGAGGCGCCGTTGTTGCAGTGCACCATCGCCACCGGATCGCCGGCGGGGGTGGTGACCAGGTCGAGGTCGGCGTGGCGGCGGCTGAGCGCCTCTTCCAGGACCACCATCGCGAACACCGAGGTGCCCACGGAGGTGTTGCCGGTGCGGGGGCGCACGGCGCCGGTGGCGACCATGCCGGTGCCGGCGTCGCCCTCGGGCGGGGCGGCGAGCGCGCCGGGCTGCAGGGTGCCACTCGGGTCGAGCAGGGCGGCTCCCCTCGCGGTCAGGGTGCCCGCACTGGCGCCGGCGCGCAGGATCGGGGGGAGCAGGGGGCGCAGAGCCGGGCCGCGTCCGGCCACCAGCTCGTCAAACCTGGCCAGGCGGGCGGCGTCGTAGTCGCCGGTGGTCGAGTCGATGGGGAACATGCCGGAAGCATCCCCGATGCCGAGCACATTGCGGCCGGTGAGCAGGCGGTGGACGTATCCGGCCAGGGTGGTCAGCCGCGCCACCTGCGGCACGTGCGCCTCGCCGTCAAGGATCGCCTGGCAGTAGTGCGCGGCCGACCAGCGCAGCGGCATCTGGAAGTCGAGGGCCTCGGTCAGGGCGGCGGCGGCCCCCCCGGTGGAGGTGTTGCGCCAGGTGCGGAAGGGGGTCAGCAGCGGACCAAACTCGTCTGCGGAGGCGTCGGGGCCGAAGGCGAGATAGCCGTGCATCATGGCCGAGACCCCGATGGCGCCCAGGCGGGTGATGGGCGTGGCGTAGCGCTGCGTCACCTCTCCGCTCAGCGCCGCGTACGCCGCTTGGAGGCCGGCGTGGATGGCCGGGAGCGAGTACGTCCAGCGGCGGTCGGAGAACTCGTTTTCCCAGGTGTGGGAGCCGGAGGCCAGCACCTCGAAGTCGGGGCCGAGCAGCACCGCCTTGATGTTGGTAGAACCGAACTCGATGCCCAGGGCGGTCCGACCGTCCGCGATGGCCGCAGACGACGTACAACGTTGTAAACCCATGGGCAGGATGCTACCCGATCCGGGGGGAGGCTGCCGCATCGCCGCCCGCCGCCTCAGGCGTGCCGCCGAGCCCTCAGGCAGCCAGCCTGATCATCGTCCACGACACCGGGGGCAGCTGGACGGTCAGGTGACCGCCGCTCACCTGGGCGGAGTCGTTTGCGACCGGCACCACCGAGGTGGCGTCGGCGGCGGTGGCCTTCCAGGTCCACTCCGCGCTGTGGAGGGTGAGCGCCTCAACCACCCCTAGGCCCTCGCCGAAGCCGCGCAGGTCCACGTCGAGCGAGGCGTCGGCGTCGAGCGAGCGGTTGACCACAAACAGGGCTACCTCGCCGGTGGTGGCGTCATGCGTCGCAACCGCGTCGAGCAGCGGAACCTCCCCGAACTCCTTGGTCTCATGCGTCGGCGCCTTGACGGCCACCTGCAGCACGTCACCCTTGGCGTGAGCGGCGGTCAGCGCGAAGGGGTGGAAGGTGGTCTGCCGCCAGGCGCGGCCACCCTCGGCGTGTGGCTCGGTGAAGATCGGGGCGATCACGTTGACCAACTGCGCCTGGGAGGCGGCGTATACGCGGTCGGTGTGACGCAGCAGCGAGATCAGCAGGTTGCCGACCACCACGGCATCGGCCACGTTGTAGATGTCCTCCAGGAGGCGGGGGGCCACCGGCCAGTCGTCGCCCTCGGGGTTCTTGGTCTCGTCCAGGCCGAGGTACCAGACGTTCCACTCGTCGAAGGAGACCTGGATGCGCTTGTCCTTCTTCTCCGCGGCGCGCACGGCGTCGGCGGTGGCCACCACGTCGTCGATGAAGCGATCCATCGAGACGGCCGAGGCGAGGAACGAGTCCATGTCGCCATCCTTGGGCCAGTAGTAGGCGTGGGCCGAGATCATGTCCACCTGGTCGTAGGCCTCCGTCAGCACCGTGTTCTCCCACGCCCCGAAGGTGGGCATGCCGGAACCAGAGGAGCCACAGGCCACCAACTCGATGGAGGGGTCCAACTGCAGCATGGCGCGGCCGGCCTCGGCGGCCAAGCGTCCGTACTCGTGGGCGGTCTTGTGGCCGGTCTGCCAGGGGCCGTCCATCTCGTTGCCGAGGCACCACAGCTTGATGCGGTAGGGCTCCTCCACACCGTGGCTGCGGCGCAGGTCGGACCAGTAGGTGCCCGACGGCACATTGCAGTATTCGAGCAGGTCGAGGGCCTCGCGGACGCCGGCGGTGCCAAGGTTGATGGCCATCATCGGCTCGACGCCCGCCTTCTTGCACCACCGCATGAACTCGTTCAGGCCCACCAGGTTGGGTTCCGTGCAGTGCCAGGCGAGGTCGAGGCGCCGGGGGCGGTCGCCCACCGGGCCGATGCCGTCTTGCCACTGGTAGTTGGAGACAAAGTTGCCGCCCGGGTAGCGCACCGTGGTGACGCCCATCTCCTTGACCAGGTCCAAGACGTCCTGCCGGAAGCCGTCCTCGTCGGCGGTGGGGTGCTCCGGGTCATAGATGCCGGTGTAGACGCAGCGGCCCAGGTGCTCCACGAACGAGCCGAAGGTGCGGGGGCGGACAGGCCCGACGGTGAACGCCGGGTCGAGGGTCAGGGAGGCGGTGAGCATGGGGTTCTCCAGGGGATGATGAGGGAGGCGAAGCGTCGCAGGGCGGGCCGTGCCGGGGTCAGGCTTCTTCGAGTTCGTCGGTGAGTTCGCCCGTGCGGGCGACGGCGGCAGCGATGGCGTCGACGACGGCGGCGCGCACTCCGCGTTGATCGAGCACGCGCAAGGCCTGGATGGTGGTGCCACCAGGGGAGGTCACCCGCTCGCGGGCGAGGGCCGGGTGTTCCCCCGTCTGGGCGAGCAGCTGCGCCGAGCCGAGCACGGTGTCGATGGCCAGCTGCTGGGCCACGGGCCGGGAGAGCCCGGCGGCGACGCCCGCCTCGGCCATCGCGTCGATGAGGTAGAAGACGTAGGCGGGGCCAGACCCGGCGACCGCCCCGGCCGCCGCCTGGTAGTGCTCGGGCAGTTCCACCACGGTTCCCGCCCCGGCGAAGATCGCCTTGACCAGCTCGACGTGTCCCCGCTGGGCATCGGCCCCGGCGGAGAGGACGCAGACCCCGGCGCCGACG
>WRIF01000014.1 GCA_009782865.1 Promicromonosporaceae bacterium | reverse complement strand
TCGCCTCGCCCCAGAGGCGTTGCCCCCCGAAGCTTTGTCCCCAGAAGCGTTGTGCCCAGATACTTCGGCTCCAGAGGGCCTGGCCGAAGAGTCGACCCGGGAGGAATCGGCCCAGGACGGATCGGTCCCGGAAGGATCGCTTGGGGTGGGCCAGCCCTCGCCTGAGGCGCCGCGCCCTCCTAGCGGTCCTCCTGCCAGGCCTCCTGGCGCCCCCGATGAGGCCCCCGGTCCCGCGGGAGCAGCGGGGCCTGTCTGTCTCATCGCCTCGGTGGTGACGGGTTCCTGGGTGGGGATCAGGAGGCCCAGGCCGCGGCCCAGACCCCGCTTTCGTTGTGCGCTCATGCCGCCAACTCCGTTTCGTGGATGGCGCGCTCGGCCAACTCGCGGGCCGCCTCCCGGTAGGCCAGCGCCCCTGAGGACGAGGGGTCGTAGGTGATCACCGTCTGGGCGAAGGAGGGGGCCTCGGAGACTCGAACCGAGCGCGGAATGTAGGTCTTCAGGGTGACCTCAGGGAAGTGCTGCCTGACGTCGGCCGCCACCTGCTGGGCCAGGTTGGTGCGCCCGTCGTACATGGTGAGCAGGATGGTCGACAGCTTGAGGAAGGGGTTGAGGTGTGCCCGAATCAGGTCGATGGTCTTCAGCAGCTGGGACAGCCCCTCCAGCGCGTAGTACTCGCACTGAATCGGGATCAACAGTTCTCGTCCCATGACCAGCGCGTTGACGGTCAGCAACCCCAGGCTGGGTGGACAGTCCACCAGCACGTAGTCGTAGCGCTCCTCCCCCTTGGCCTCCATCGCCGACAGGTAGGTGTCGAGGGCCGTGCGCAGCCTAGTTTCACGTGAAACCAGGGTGGCGAGTTCCAGTTCCGAGCCGGCGAGGTCGATCGTGGCAGGGACGCCGAACAGGTTCGGCACGTCCGGACAGGCCTGCACCACGTCTGCGAAGCCGAGTTCGTCCATCAGCACCTCGTAGGTGCCGGGGGTCTCTCCGTGGTGCTCCAGGCCGAGGGCGGTCGAGGCGTTGCCCTGGGGGTCAGAATCGATAACCAGGACCCTCAGTCCCGCCTTGGCCAGGGCCGCGGCCAGGTTGACGGCGGAGGTGGTCTTTCCCACCCCACCCTTCTGGTTGGCGACGGTGATGACCCGGGTGACATCTGGGCGGGGGAACTTCCGGCCGCGCAGGTTGATGCGACGACGCGCGTCGCGGGTCAACTCGGCAAAGAGGGGTGAGTCGTCATCGGCTTGCGGGATGGCATCCATCAACTCTTGCCGCAGGTTGTCGGTCTCCACGCGCCCATCCTTCATTGGTCTGCCGGGAATCAATCACCCAACATTAGGGTGCGCCTCGTCTGGTCCGGCCCGGTAGGCGCCGCAGGCAGTACGCCACGGCGCGCGATGTGACCGTGGAATCCGGCGGTATCCCGCGCAGCAAGGCATGGCGACTGGCCCAGATCAAGCCGCGCGCCGAGCCTCGCAGCTAACCTCGTAACGGGCCACGGAACGAACACCTAGCCAGCACCGGAACCGGCCGGGAACGAGCCGCGAAACCGGCACTGAGCAAGTCGCGAAACAGGCCCTGGGCGGGCCGGACGAGCGGCGCGGGCGGGCCGCGGGGCGGAGCCATGTTTCACGTGAAACCAGCGGTCGACGGCCCCTACGGTGGGGCGACTTCGCTACGGGAGAGAGACCCGCAGCACCGTGGTTTCCTCCACGCCGGGCACCGTGGCGCCGGGCAAGATCTTCGGATCTCTCGCCTTGAACTTGCGCAGCACCTTCCGGGCCTCGGGAATCTCTTCGACAACGTTCCGCCCCTTGAGGACTACCAACTCCCCGCCCGGCCGCAGCAGGGGCAGGCAGAGGCGGGACAGCTTGGCCAGGTTGGCGACCGCCCGCGCGGTCACCGCGTCGACCTCGAAGGCACCGTGGTACTCCTCGGCCCGGCCGCGCAGCACCTCGGTGTTGCGCAGCCCCAGGTGCTCGATGGCTTCCATGAGCCAGATACACCTGCGCTCCATCGGCTCGATCAGCCGCACCTGGAGGTCCGGCCGCATCGCGGCCAGCACCACCCCCGGTAGGCCGGCCCCGGAGCCGACGTCGGCAATCTGCCCGGTGGGCGGCAGGTATTGCGCCAGGGCGGCCGAGTTGAGCAGGTGCCGCTCCCATAGCCGGTCGACCTCACGGGGCCCAATCAGGCCCCGCAGCTCACCCTCGGCAAGCAGGAGGGAGTGGAACGCTGCCACCGTCGGGTAGGCCTCGCCAAAGAAGGCCTTGACCTCGGGGCTGCCTCCCAGGGTGGCATCGTCCATCGTCAGGCCGGCAAGACCACAACGTAGCGGTTGGGGTCAACACCACGGGAGTCGGAGACCAGGCCGGCGGCCGCCACGGCGTCGTGCACCACCTTGCGCTCGAAGGCGTTCATCGGTGAAAGCGCGAACTCCTTGCCGGTCTCCTTCACCTTGGCGGCGGCGGAGTTGCCCAGCGCGGTCAGCTCGACCCGGTAGGCGGCGCGGTGGCCGCCAATGTCGAGCATGAGGCGCGAGCGTTCGCCCGTGCGCTCATGGACCGCCAACCGGGTCAGGTCCTGCAGGGCGTCCAGCACCTCACCGTTGCGGCCAACCAGGAGGGCCAGGGCGGACGGGTCCTCGGAGACAATCTCCAGCGAGGCGCGCCCTTGGCGCACGCTGATATCGATGTCCCCGTCCAGGTCGGCAATGTCCAGTAGCTCTTCGAGGTAGTCGGCGGCGATGTCGCCTTCCTCTTCCAGGGCCTTGGTCACGGCGTCCAGAGCGGTGGGGTCCTGCTCGTCGGCCACGACGCCGTCGTTGTGCATGTCAGTCAATGGGATCAGCCTCTCTTCTTGCGGTTCTTCCGTTGCGGCTGCGTGCGTTGGCCCACTGGCCGCGCCTGCACTGCCTCAACCGGTTCATCGATGGTGATGCCCTTGCGGGCCAGCTTGGCGGCCTTGCGGGCCTTGAACTGCTTCTCGGCCTCGGAGCCGGGGGTAGGCATGTTGCGGATGGCAAAGAACTGCTGCCCCATGGACCAGAGGTTGGTGACCAGCCAGTAGATCAACACACCGACCGGGAAGTTCAGGCCCGAGACCAGGAAGATCAGGGGCAGGACGTAGAGCATCACCTTCTGCATGGAGGCGGCCGGCCCAACCTTGGCCGATTCCGGCATGTTCTTCTGGGTGAGCTGGCGCTGCGTGGTGAAGGTGGTCAGCGACATGGCGACGATCAGGATGATCACCACGATGCGCGCCTGGGTCGAGCTGGTCTGCATGAACACATCGGAGAGGTGGGCACCGAAGAAGTTGGTGCTCATGATGTGCTCGGCCACGGTGGCGTCGATCGGGCCGATGGGTCCGCGCCCGACCACATAGCGGCCGAGTTCAGGCAGGTACTGGCTGTGGCCCTCCCCCACGTAGACGTTGGGGATGTTGTTCAGCAGGCGGAACAGGGCAAAGAAGATGGGCGACTGCAGCAGCATGGGCATGCAGCTGGCAAGCGGGTTGGTGCCGTGCTTCTTGTACAGCGCCATCGTCTCGCGGCTCATCGCCTCGCGAGAGGCGGGGTCCGTCCGGCCCTTGTACTTCTTCTGGATGGCCTGCATCTCCGGCTGAATGATCTGCATCGCGCGCGAGGAGCGAATCTGCTTGACGAACAGCGGGATCAGCAGGGTGCGCATGATGAGCGTGAGGATCACAATCGCCAGCACCCAGGCGAATGACGGACCATCACCGAAGCCGAGGCGAGCCAGCACCCAGTGGGCGCCGTACATGACCCAGCCGACCGCCCACATGATCGGGGCGAGCAGGGTATCAAACCAACCCATGGTGGGTTACTCCTTAAGGTTGCGGTTAGCCCGGGAGGGCAAAGGTCTTCAATCTAGGGTGGTGACGGCCTTCTGGCCGTCGCGGGAAGGTGGTACGTCGTCGACGCCGCCCAGGCTCCAAGGATTGCATCTCAACAGTCGCCAGGCCGCCAGCCTCGCCCCGCGGAGCGCGCCGTGGGCCTCTATGGCCTCCATGGCGTAGCGGGAACACGAGGGGTAGTACTTGCAGCGCGGCGGGCTCAAGACCGAGACATAGCGCTGATACCAACCGATCGGCTTGGTGAGCACCAGCCGGGGCAGCCGCCGCCAACCGCCCGTCACCTGGTCCCCCCGCCGCTACGGACCAGCGCCTTGGTGATCGCCCGGGGCGCCGCCGCCTCCAGGTCCCGTTGCAGTTCATCGAAGGTGGCCTCGGCGGCGGCCGGCAGTGCCCGCACCACGATCCGACAGGTCGCACCTGCGCCTTGATCATCCGCACGCGGGCCGCCTGCACTCGGACCATCCGCGCCGTGTCCATTGACACAGGAGCCAGCGGTCAGGGGTCGGGCCAGCTCGCGCAGCCGCCGCTTGACCCGGTTTCTGGTCACGGCATTGCCCACCGCCTTGGATACGACAAAGCCGACCCTGGTAGCTCCGGGCTCGCGTGAGGCGAGCGCATGTACCACCAAGGTCGACCTACCGGCGCGGGCCCCGAGTCGCACCGTCTCCGCGAAATCGGATGAGTCGCGGAGGCGCGCGGGAGAGGGAAGCACGCTAGTTAGTGGAGGCTCAGACGGCCAGTTCGCTGCGACCCTTGCGGCGACGGGCCGACAGGATCGCGCGGCCGGCGCGGGTGCGCATGCGCAACCGGAAGCCGTGGGTCTTGGCCCGGCGACGATTGTTGGGCTGGAAGGTGCGCTTCGACACTTGCAAACTCCTGAACTGCTGGTTATCGGGGAATCCCGTTGGTCATTCACCCCGCCGGTTGCCCTATCTGGTTAGGGCAGGCAGCCGGTGAGGCTCGTCTCTGGGCCGTGGAGCCGAACGCAGGCGCGCTCGAGTCCGCACAGACCAGTCGCCCTAGGCTACGCGCTGCCGTCCCCTAGGTCAAAATCCGGCCAGCCGAGAGGGCAGAACAGCCCAGCCTAAACCCCGCCGTACGCGCTTCGGCGAAACAACACGCGCGGCGCGCCAGATTGGCCTCCGAGGGGGGGCGGAGCCACTATGTTCCGAGTTCTAACTACAGCCGGGAGGGCGCAAGAGGTGACCGAGCAAGACATCGCCGAGGTGTGGCAGCAGACGCTGCACACCCTTGAGCAAAGCCCCAGCCTGACCGAACGTCAGTTGGCATTTGTGCGGCTGGCCAAGCCGATGGCCACCGTCGGCGACAACGTCTTCCTGGCCGTTCCGCACGAGCCGGCCCGCAACTTCCTGGAGAACTCCCTGCGAGAGGAGCTGGTGACCGCGCTGGGTTCGGTGCTTGGTCACGAGGTCCGTCTTGGCATCACCGTCGACCCAGAGTTGGCCGCCGAGGCCCTGACCGGCCCCGCCGCCGACTACACCGAGCCCGAACCGGACTTCAGCGAGCCGGCCCCCCGCGAGCCGTCTGCTCCCCCCACCGCGGACACCTCGGCGGCCGACTGCGCCACGAGCCTCAACGCCCGCTTCACCTTCGAATCCTTTGTGGTTGGCAAGACCAACCGCTTCCCCCACGCCGCGGCCCTGGCGGTGGCCGAGGGGCCGGCCCGCGCCTACAACCCCCTGTTCATCTATGGCGGATCGGGCCTGGGAAAGACCCACCTCCTGCATGCCATCGGGCACTACACCCACAACCTCTTCCCGCATGTGCGGGTGCGCTACGTCTCGTCGGAGGAGTTCACCAACGACTTCATCAACTCGATCCGCGAAGGCAAGCAGGGGGCGTTCCAGCGTCGCTACCGAGACGTGGACGTGCTGCTCATTGACGACATCCAGTTTCTGGCCGGCAAGGAACAGACGATCGAGGAGTTTTTCCACACGTTCAACGCCCTGCACCACGCCAACAAGCAGGTGGTGATCACCTCCGATGTGCCCCCCAAGCAGCTGGACGGCTTTGCCGAGCGACTGCGCACCCGCTTTGAGTGGGGCCTGATCACCGACATCAAGCCCCCAGACGTCGAGACCCGGATGGCCATCCTCCGCAAGAAGACGGTGGCGGAGAACCTGGATGCCAGCGACGAGGTGTTGAACTACATCGCCTCCCGCATCGACTCCAACATTCGCGAGCTGGAGGGCGCCCTGATTCGCGTCACCGCGTTTGCCAACCTCAACCACCAGGCCCTTGACCTGGCGCTCGCCAAGGTGGTGCTTGCCGACCTGCTGATCGACGATGGCACCGCTGAAATGTCTCCCTCCACCATCATCACCCAGGCCGCCGCCTACTTCTCCCTCAGCGTTGATGACCTGATTGGCCCCTCCCGCTCGCGCGCGGTGGTGGCCGCCCGCCACATCGCCATGTATCTGTGCCGGGAACAGACCGACCTGTCGCTGCCGGCCATCGCCAAGCACTTTGGTGGCCGCGACCACTCGACCGTGCTGTCCGCCTGCCGCAAGATCGAGGGGCAGATCAGCGAACGGAAGTCGACCTACACGCAGGTTGCCGAACTGACCCAGAAGATCCGGCAACAGCCGTCGGCGTAGCCCGCGGCGGTTGCCGGGGCAAAGGCGGCACAGACGGCCCTGGGACGCCGGAAGCCCAGCAACGCGGGAGACGCATGCGCGTCGAAGGCACCGAAGACGAGACGTCGGCGCGGGTTGTCCCTAACAGACACCGGGCTGGTGTTCTGCCACCGAGTGGTCCATTGGTTCGCCGGCCGGCGCCCGCTGCCTGTTGGCTTTCCTGTTGAACACCTTGGGAAACCGCCGGTCCGGCTGTGGGAAAGCGCGCCGGGCCTGGGGATTGTTGGGCGGGGTCTCCCTGCTCATCCACAGTGGGCCTCCTTGCCCCCAGGGTTACCCACAGTTGCGCCACAGCCCGGTTTTTCGGCTTGACCTGCGGAGATTGGCCCTCTTCCCCAGCGTCCACAGGCCCGATTACTACTACCAACCCTTAAGTAATAATCATCCTCAATCGCCTTCATGGGCCACCGCGCTGTCACTGTCCGCCGATCCGCCAGGTCTTGACGGCTGGATCGCGTAGGCTCAGGCCAAGATTCGGTGATCCGCACACCATCACACCCTAAGGAGACGCGATGAAGTTCCGCGTAGAGCGCGACGTCTTGGCCGATGCCGTTACCTGGACCGCCCGCACCCTGCCGCAGCGCCCGCCCGCCCCGGTCTTGACCGGCGTCAAGTTGGAGGCAAACGCCGACGGTACCGTGGCCCTGTTCTCCTTTGACTACGAGGTCTCGGCTCGCTCCGAGATTCCGGCAGAGGTAATCGAACCGGGCACGGTGCTGGTGTCCGGCAAGCTGTTGGCCGAGATCGCCCGCTCGCTGCCGTCCAAGCCGGTAGACATTCACCTGGAGGGCACCAAGATCATCGTGGCGTGTGGGGCCGCCCGGTTCACCCTGCTAACCATGCAGGTTGAGGACTACCCCACGCTCCCCGTCATGCCTGAGATCGCCGGCACCGTTGACGGCGACGAGTTTTCCCAGGCCGTCACGCAGGTGGCCGTGGCCGCCTCCCGCGACGATACCCTGCCCCTGCTGACCGGGGTCCGGGTGGAGATCGAGGGCGACAACATCACCATGCTCTCCACCGACCGCTACCGCTTGGCCCTGCGGGAACTGCCCTGGAGCCCCGCCAACGCCGACTTCTCGGCCATCGCCCTGATCAAGGCAAAGACCCTGAGCGACGTTGCCAAGACCCTCGGCTCGGCCGGCCAACTTTCGCTCGGCCTGACGGCCGGGGCGGGCCTAGACATGGTCGGCTTTGAGGCCGGCGGCCGCCGCACCACCTCGCAACTGGTTGACGGAGACTACCCGGCGGTGCGCCGCCTCTTCCCCGAGACCAAGCCAATCCACGCGGTGGTCGGTACCCAGGCCCTGATCGAGGCCACCCGACGGGTCGCCCTTGTGGCCGAACGCAACACCCCGATCCGCCTGTCCTTCACCGAGGGCAGTGTCTCCCTGGATGCCGGGGCCGGCGACGACGCGCAGGCCTCCGAGGCGCTTGAGGCCCTGCTGGTGGGCGAGGACATCACGGTCGCCTTCAACCCGCAGTTCCTGCTCGACGGCCTGACCGCCCTGGGCACCGACTTTGTGCGGCTGAGCTTTACCCACCCCAACAAGCCGGTCGAGTTCACCGGCCAGGGTTCCCTGGAGGGTGAAGACTCCCTGCACTTCCGCTACCTGCTGGTCCCCATCCGCTTCGCGGGCTGACCGGGCCTGCGCGGAGACTTGAGGCAGCGCTGGCATCCGGAGTGACGTTGGTGTTCGGGATGCTGTTTGCGATAGCGCTCACGGCTCGCCCTGGCGGGCGATCCTCCGCTTCCGGTTTGACTATCGCAAACAGCATCCCGAACACCAACGCCTTCTTTGCACGATGACAGTCCTGTCGGGTCGCTCCGGCAGGTCTCTTGGTGCTATCGCGAGCGATGGCACCAAGAGACCTGAAGTGTCCGAACATGGCGAAGAGTTTCCGAGGGTGGGAGGATGGACGACATCGCGACCCGCAAACCCCAAGGAGCAGCCATGATTACGCATATCGGTCTCGTCGGACTCGGCAAGATGGGCAACAACATGCGGGCCCGGCTGCGCCAGGCGGGCATCGAGGTCACCGGGTTCGACACCAATCCGGAGGTCTCCGACGTTCCGACGCTGGGGGCGCTCGTGGAGGCCCTGCCTGCCGGGCAGCGCGTCGTCTGGGTGATGGTCCCGGCGGGAGCACCAACCGATGCGGTCATCGACTCCTTGGCGGAGGTCATGGGGGTGGGCGACGTGATCATCGACGGCGGCAACTCCCGCTTCAGCGACGATGCCATTCACGCCGAACAGCTGGCCAAGCAGGGGATCGGCTTCATCGACGTCGGCGTCTCCGGCGGCATCTGGGGCCTACAGAACGGCTACGGCCTGATGGCCGGCGGCCCGGTGGAGACGATCGAGGCGCTCATGCCGGTCTTCGACGCCCTGCGCCCCGAGGGGCCCCGCGAAGAGGGTTTCGTACACGCGGGGTCGGCGCCCGGCGCCGGACACTACGCCAAGATGGTGCACAACGGCATCGAGTACGGCCTGATGCAGGCCTACGCCGAGGGCTACGAGCTGCTGCAGGCGGCCCCCCTCATCGAAGACGTCGCCGGCTGCCTCAAGGCGTGGTCGCGCGGAACCGTCGTGCGCTCCTGGCTGCTCGACCTGCTGGTGCGCGCCCTGGAAGAGGACCCAGACCTGCGCCAACTCTCCGACTGGGTGGAAGACTCGGGCGAGGGCCGCTGGACCGTGGACGAGGCGGTCCGCCTCGCGGTGCCCCTGCCGGTGATCTCGGCCTCCCTGTTCGCCCGCTTCGGCTCTCGCCAAGACTCTTCCCCGGCGATGAAGGCGGTAGCCGCCCTACGCCAGCAGTTTGGCGGCCACGCCGTCAAGCCGGCCTGAGCAACCTCGTAGGCTGAGGAGACGATGTACGTCTCCCACCTGTCCCTCCTCGACTTCCGGAACCACCCGGCAACCGACCTGGAGTTGCCGCCCGGACCGGTGGCCTTCGTGGGCCGAAATGGCCAAGGCAAGACCAACCTGGTCGAGGCCGTGGGCTATGTGGCCACCCTCTCCTCCCACCGGGTGCCCCATGACGCCCCGCTGATTCGCGCCGAGTCCCCCCGGGCGGTGGTGCGCACCCAGGTGGTGCGGGGCGATCGAGCCTCCAGCGTCGAACTGGAAATCACCGCCGGCCGAGCCAACCGGGCCCGCATCAACCGCGGACAGTTGGTGCCGGCCCGCGAGGTACTCGGGCTGCTTCGCACCGTCCTGTTTGCCCCGGAGGACTTGGCCCTGGTCAAGGGGGACCCCGACGGACGGCGCCGCTTCCTCGACACCTTGCTGGTGCAGTTGCTGCCCCGCATCTCCGGCCTGCTTGCCGACTTCGAGAAGGTCTCCCGGCAGCGCTCGGCCCTGCTGAAGTCGCTGCGAACGGCGGGTGGACGGGCCGACCTGCGAGTCCTCGAGGTGTGGAACGCGCGGGCCGCCGAACTTGGCGGGGAGATTCGCGCCTACCGCCTGCAGCTGCTCTCCGCCCTGGCGCCGCTGGTGGCGGAGGCCTACACCGAGATCTCCGACGCCGCCTCGGAAGCCTCCGTCGACTACGTGCTGGGCGGTGCAGAGCACCCGCTCCGGCCGGGTGAGGTGGAGACGGACGTCGAGGCCTTGATCTCCGCCCAGGTGGCCGGCCTAGCCGAGCAACTCGCGGCGGCGCAGTCCAGGGAGATCGAACGGGGAATGTCGCTGGTGGGCCCGGGGCGGGACGACCTAGCCCTGTCCCTGGATGGCCTGCCCGCCAAGGGGTACGCCTCCCACGGGGAGTCATGGAGCCTGGCCCTGGCGCTGCGCCTCGCCTCCTACCGCCTGCTGTCCACGCAGGCCGAGTCCGCGGCCTCATTCTGGGTGCCCGACCTCGCCCCAGACCCCGACCCGGTGCTCATCCTGGACGACGTCTTCGCGGAACTGGATTTGCGCCGCCGCGAGGCCCTGGCCGCGCTGGTTGCCCCGGCCCGACAGGTGCTGATCACCGCCGCCGTCCCGGCCGACGTCCCGGCAGAGCTCCTCGCCACCCGGTTCGCCGTCGAGAAGGGACAGGTGACGAGCCTTGCCTGACCAACCCAACGGACGTACCCCCGCCCCTGATTCCCAAACGGATCATCCCCATGCGGCTCACCCTCGGCCGACCGACCCGGCGGCTGACGGACAGACGGAGCCAGGCCAGTCGGTGACAGACCCAGGCCAGCCGTCCGCGTCGTCGTACCTGTCGGCCGCCCTCAACCGCGCCAAGTCCATCGCCCGCGGACGCGGCCTGCTGCCGGGCGTCCCCCGGGGGAGCCGGCCCCGCCCCAAGGCGACCTATGGCAGGGGCAACTCCCGCGACCCGCGCCTCCTCGGTGACACCCTGCAACGGCTCTTTGACGAGCAGGGCTGGGCCGGGCAGGTGGGGATCGGCGCGGTGGTCGACCGGTGGGCGGAGGTGGTCGGCCGCCAGGTGGCGGACCACTGTCAGCCGGAAGACTTTGAAGAGACCACGCTCACGGTTCGCGCCGACTCGACGGCCTGGGCCACCCAGTTGCGGCTGCTCACCCCCACCATCCTGCGCCGCATCGATGAGACGTTCTCCCCGGGCCTGATCACCAAGGTGCGCGTGCTCGGCCCCTCCGGGCGCACCTTCAAGCGGGGGCCCCTGTCGGTACCCGGGCGAGGGGTGCGCGACACCTTCGGTTAGGCGGCGATCACCCACCTTTCCCCTGACTCCACACCGTTTCCCCCAGTTGTGGATTGCCCTGTGGACAACCCGCGGCAAAGGGGGTGGGAAATGGCGCGAAATCGGTCATAAGTGGCCCCAAATGATCAGGAAACTGCCGAAAAACGGTACGATGATGCGTGCCCATCCTGGGCCGTGTCCATCGGATGAGGAGCAACCTAAGCGTGACCGAAGACAACCTGTCTACGCCCGCAGATCAGCCAGTCGGCCCACCCGCCACCGCCGGCGAGTACGACGCCGGCAACATCACCGTCTTGGAGGGCCTGGAAGCCGTCCGCAAACGCCCTGGCATGTACATCGGGTCCACCGGCGAGCGCGGCCTGCACCACCTCGTCTACGAGATCGTCGACAACTCCGTGGACGAGGCCCTGGCCGGTCATGCCGACCACATCGAGGTCACCCTCCTGGCCGACGGCGGGGTGCGGGTTTCCGACAACGGGCGCGGCATCCCGGTGGCGATTCACCCGACCGAGGGCAAGCCGACGCTTGAGGTGGTCATGACCATCCTCCACGCCGGCGGTAAGTTTGGCGGCGGCGGCTACGCGGTCTCCGGTGGCCTGCACGGCGTGGGCATGTCGGTGGTCAACGCCCTGTCCAGTCGCATGATCTCCGAGGTGGAGCGCGACGGCTACCGCTGGCGCATGGAGTTTGCCGGGGGCGGGGTCCCCACCGGGGAGATCGAACGCCTGGAGGCCTCCGACCGCACCGGCACCACGCAGACCTTCTGGGCCGACCCGACGATCTTCGAAACCACCGACTACGATTTCGAGACCCTGCGCGCCCGCTTCCAGCAGATGGCCTTCCTCAACAAGGGCCTGTCGATCTCCCTGACCGATGAGCGCTCGCCGGCCGGTGAGCCGGACGAGGGCGAGGAGGGTGAGTCCTCCCTCCGCGCGGTGACCTACAAGTACGACGGCGGCCTGGTCGACTACGTCAGGCACCTCAACTCCACCAAGCGGGTGGACCTGGTCCACGCCGACATCATCGACTTCGAGTCGGAGGACACCGTCGAGCGCATCTCGGTGGAGATCGCGATGCAGTGGACCACTGCCTACAACGAGTCGGTGCACACCTACGCCAACACCATCTCCACCACCGAGGGTGGCACCCACGAGGAAGGCTTCCGCTCGGCACTGACCAACCTGGTCAACGGCTACGCCCGCGAGAAGGCGATCCTCAAGGAGAAGGATGACAACCTCACCGGCGACGACATCCGCGAGGGCCTGACCGCCGTCATCTCCGTCAAGCTCGGCGAGCCGCAGTTCGAGGGCCAGACGAAGACGAAGCTGGGCAACACCGAGGCGAAGACGTTCGTGCAGCGCGTCGTGCGCGAGCAGCTCACGGACTGGTTCGACTCGCACCCGAACGAGG
>WRIF01000013.1 GCA_009782865.1 Promicromonosporaceae bacterium | reverse complement strand
CCGAGGGAAGCAGGGCCACCAGCAGGCCGAACGCCAGGGTGACGGCGGGCAGGAGGGCTACCGGGGAGGCCAGGCGCGCTGGCCTCCCCGGGGGAGGGCTAGCGGTGAGCGCCTCCCCTTCTACCGGCACTTCTTCGGATGGCCGCGCCGACGCCGGTGAGCCCGACGGCGAGCAGGAGCGCGATCCCGATGGCGGCACCGGTGACGGGAAGAGGGGGTCGGTCCGCCCTCTCGGCTGCCGGTGTGGACGGAGCCGATGACGGGTTGGCCGTCGGCGGCGATTCTGGGGTCGCAGTCGGCGTCGGGTCCGGCGTGGTCGTCGGCGTCGGCGTTGGCGTCGGGGGCGGCGGTGGCGGTTCGGCGGTGGCGTTGACCAGCAGCGGCACCTCGCAGTAACCCACGCAGGTGGCCGTCACCACGGAGGCCTGCCCCGCCACGGCGATCTGGTCGTCGGCCCGCAGCTGGTAGGTGACCACCACCGAATGTCCGGCCGGGATCGCCCCACTCCAGTGCAGCTCGTCGCCAACCACGGTGGCATTGCTGGTGGCCACCTCGGCCCCGGTCGCCTGGTCGATCAGCACGGCCGAGACCGAGCCATCGATCAGGGACGCGAAGGCGAGGGCGGCAGACAGGTCGGTCACGGCGTTGATGGGCATGCCCAGCTCGGAGGAGTTGGGAACCGTCCAGGTGTGGGTGGTGGCCTGGCCCGGGTCTAGCACCCGGTAGGTGTACTCCTTCTCGCAGTGCGAGTCGAGCACCGTCAGCTCCCAGTCATCGGAGTCCTCGACCTCTTCACCGCTCTGGTAGCCCCGACCGTCGACGACCACCACGTTCTCGTGGAACGAGTCTTCGCCCATGTCCAGGGTGCCGTGGCAGGTGATCGACTCGCCCGGCTCCAGCCGCAGGCCGGCGAACACCTGGTCCACCGACAGGCCGTCCAGGGGGTTCTCGCCGTCGTCGGCGGCGTCCGGCAGGCCTGGGGTGCAGTGGGTCCAGGACACGTCTGGGCCGGCGAGGGTCTGGTCGTCCCAGTCAAGGCCGATGAGGGCCTCCGTGCCGGTGTTGGTCGCCGTGAACACCACCGGCACGCCGTTGGCGTCCCCGCCGGGAACCACGATCACGGCCGGGTCGCCGGCCGGGCTGGTCTTGACGACCGTCAGGTCCGGGCTGCCCAGGTAGTGGCGGAAGGTGCGGGCGTACATGCGGGTGCCCGGGAGCAGCGTCTCGCGGGCCTCGGCAGACATGGAGGTCCGGTCGCCGCCCAGGCCGCCGTCGTTCGCGGTGCAGACCGACGTGCTGAACACCTCTCCGCCGCGCAGGGGTGCCGTGGACACCAGGCGAATCCCGGTGATGGTGGTCGGGTCCGCCGGGCGCACCTGGGTCCAGATGGTGGTGGAGCCGGGGTTGCCGACGCCGCCGTTGGCCGCGAAGAGCGGGTCGGTCCGCAGGTCGACGGACGGCGCGGTGGTGAACCACACCTCTTGGTCCGGGCCGGGCAGCACCTCGCCCAGCGACAGCCCGCCGCTCAGGTCGGTGCCGCGCCCGTCGCCGTTCCACGGCAGTACCAGGATCGTGTCGGTCAGGTCGCGCGCCCGGGTGTCCAGGTTGGCGAGCGTCACGGTCCAGCAGTGGTACTCGTTCAGCGGCAGCGGGGAGATGGTGCCGATGGCCAGGCGGGTCTCGCCCTCGGGGGTGCGCACCATCGTCGTGTAGTCACTGGCCGCCGGAATCTCGGTGAACTCGGCCGCCTGGGCGGGGTCGTCCGACGTGATCCGGGCCTCGACCCGGCGGGTGCCGGCGGGCCAGACGGCCTGGGTCAGCACGAGATAGGTGGAGTCCTCGTTGACATGCTGGGAGACGTCCCACTCGATGGTGGTCACGCTGGTGTCCGGGCAAACCACCACGGAGCGCGGCAACGGGGTGCCCTCGGCCACGCCGGTGAACAACACCCCGGGCGGCAGTTCCACCTGCAGCACGTAGTCGACCGGCTGGGAGGCGGCATTGCGGATGCCGCGCGGGCCATGCACCACCGGGAGGGTCACCTGGCTTCCGAACTCGGGGGACACGGCGGAGGTGTCGACGGTCACCCGCGGCGACCAGGGGAGGATGGTGAACCGGTCGACCGAGCGGGTGGTCGCCGTGAACAGCGCGCCGGGCTCGGGGGTGAGCGCCACCGCGGGGACTTGGGTCACCCAGGCATCCGGGCCGACCCGGCGGGAGCCGACGGTCCACACCTGGGTGAGGCTCGGTGCCTCCTGCACCTCATGGGCGCTGACGATCACGTGGTCTCCGAAGTAGGCCGAGCCGGCCGAGGGAGCGTAGAGGACCTTCCAGGCGGTGATGTTCGCCGGGAAGTCGGTCAGCGTGTGCAAAGTGGTGGCGCCATGGCCGACCCAGGTCGCCGGGTACTGCTGCCAGGTGCCGGGCCCATCCATCGAGCAGTCCAGGGTGCCCTCGGTGGCCCGTTCGGTCGAGGAATCGAGCACCGGCCCGGTGGTGAACCACAGCGTCAGGTTGTTCGGGTTCAGTGGCCGCCCCGCCCCGCCGACTACCTCCTGGACAGCGATGCCCAGCACGGGGGCCGTCTCGAATTGCGTCGCCACGCAGTGTCCCACCAGGCCGCCGTCGGCAATCTCGGCCGCGGACAGGAGCACCTGGGAGGAGATGCGGGAGAACACGTGCTGCCCGGGGGCGATTCGCCCCAGCCCGGCGTTGTGCCAGCCGCCCGACTCCATGCGGAGGGCGTTTTCGATGCCAAGGGTGTTCATCAGGGACCACTGCGCCGAGGGGGGAGTGCCGCGCCACCAGGTGTGTTCCCAGGCCACTCCGCCCATCGGGTTGAAGGGGGGAGCGACGGTGCGGTTGTCGTCCTCGATCCCGGGCCAGTTCGGGTTGTGGGTGTCCGTGCCGTCCACCACCGGCTGGCCGCCAAGGGTGGTGCCCGCGCCGTTGCGCAGTTCGGCGGACAGGGTGACGGGCAGGTCTTGGTCAACCATCGGCAGGAAGTTCAGGCGCAGGTAGGTGACGGCAAAGTACTGCCAGTCTGGCCGCAGCTGGGCGCCACTATGGTCAAACGGGGGCAGGTCTACCCCCAAGTCCAGCCCCGTGAGGGTGATCTGCACGGTGTTGGTGCCGGGCAGGGGGGTTAGCGCCACGTTGGGGCGGGAGGTGGGCTGGGCCGCCACATGCGTCCAGGCCGGAATGTGATTGCCCTGTTGGTGGGGGGCGGGGGTGTCGTCGAGCTGGAATCCCGGGGTGGCCAGCAGGTCAAAGATGTCGAGGCGATTGCCTCCCGCGTCGTGGGCAAAGAACTCCAGGGTGAAGGTGACGGTGTCGCTAATCAACTGGTATCCCCGGGGCAGGGCGAGCGCGATTCCCACCCGGCGGTACGACGGCCCGAACCCGTGGCCGCCGCCGGGCATGTTCGAGGAAACCATCACCTCTAGGCCGATCGGGGCGGGCGCCACCGGGATCGTCTCCAGGTAGGCGACCGCCACCTCGGCGTCATCGATCAGCACGCTGGCCCGGCCGGTCATCGTGGTGGGGACGTCCCCGCCGAAGGGGAGGGCCACAAAGTCGGTGCGGAACACGGAGCCCAGCGCGGTGTTTGGGCGCCGGCAGTACACGACGGTGGCGTCCGCGCTCAGCGCGGAACCGGCGGCGCATCCCTCGGGGATGGTCACCAGGCGGCCGCCGACGATCTCCACGCGGATGGTGATGTCGTAGAAGCCGGCCGCGCCGTTGGCGTCGTTGAGGTCCACCCCGAACCAGCCGGTGACCGGGGTGCCGGCCGGGATCGGCAACTCGGCGGGCATGTCCCAGTACGCATAGATGCTGCTGATCAGGTCGAAGTCGTCGTCCAGGGGGACGGGAGGGGCCAGCAGGGGTTGCTCGGCCAGGGGCTGCTCAGTGGCGGGCGCGGCGGCCTCTGGCTCCGCCGCGGGCGTGTGGTCCTCTTCCGTCGGGCCGGTGGCGGTGGGCGGGTAGTCGACGGCGCCGCCCTCGGGGGGCAAGTAGTCGGCCGGAGCGTCCAGGTAGTGCCCCTCGGAGGCGGCGTTCTCGTCCGGCAGGCCGTAAGACAGTGCCGGGGGCATGGTGGCGGCGGCCAGGGCGGCCACCACGGCGATGCCGAGCAGGGAGCGCCGCCGCGTGGCGCGCAACGGACCGCCGCGCGCGCTGCCTGGCGAACTGTGAGTGAGGTCTGTAGCGACCATGGCTGGTCCTCCGATCCAACCCGGCGGCAGGCCGAGAAGAGATTGTTGTCAGGGGCGCCCATTTTGCGCGGAAGCCCCGGGTAATGGTGGGGATTACCCTGTGGGCAGCCGGTAAGTACCGCAACTTTGCCCAGGAGTTCTGGCGTCGCCCCACTGTGCAATGGGCGCCAAATGAACAATCTGGTCGCGCCGTCTAGTGGCACTAGGTGAATCACCCGATTGACCCGGGACAAATGTCTGGGGTCGGCAAACCGCCGTCGGTCGCCGTCGCGCCCGGGTGAAATGAAGGAAGCCCGAACCCTCAAGTGAGGTTCGGGCCATTGCGATGTTCTGCGACATCGGGTGGCGGACGATGGGGGATTCGAACCCCCGAGGGCTATCACACCCAACACGCTTTCCAAGCGTGCGCACTAGGCCACTATGCGAATCGTCCTAATGCCGTCGTCGTGCGAGCGCACGAGCCAGCCCGGGAAGCATACCGGAACCGCGGCGGCCGCCCAAATGATCCCGGCCCGAAACGTCCGGTAGACTCGCCCTCGACCCCTCGTGCGGTGTTACCGCGCTGAACTCCCCCAGGGCCGGAAGGCAGCAAGGGCAGGCGTGCTCTGGCAGGTGTGCGGGGGGTCTTTTCTCTGCCCGCCGGACGGCGGGGGCGGCAGTCCCGGCTAGGGTTGGCCCGTGACCACAGCGCTGTATCGCCGGTATCGCCCCGAGAACTTTGCCGAGGTGATCGGGCAAGATCACGTGACCGCCCCGCTGCGCCAAGCCCTGCGCAGCGGGCGGGTCAACCACGCCTACCTGTTCTCCGGCCCGCGCGGTTGCGGCAAGACCACCTCGGCCCGCATCCTGGCGCGCACCCTCAACTGCGTCACCAACACCCCGGACTCCCCGGTTGACACCCCCTGCGGGGTCTGCGAGAGCTGCGTGGACCTTTCCCGCGGCGGCCCCGGTTCCCTCGACGTGGTGGAGATCGACGCCGCCTCGCACGGTGGCGTCGATGACGCCCGCGAGCTGCGCGAGCGCGCCACCTACGCCCCCGCCCGGGATCGCTTCAAGATCTTCATCATCGACGAGGCGCACATGGTCACCGGGGCGGGCTTCAACGCGCTGCTCAAGATAGTCGAGGAGCCCCCGCCGCACATCAAGTTCATCTTCGCCACCACCGAGCCCGACAAGGTGATCGGCACCATCCGCTCCCGCACCCACCACTATCCGTTCCGCCTGGTGCCGCCGGAGGTGTTGGGCCCCTACCTGGAAAAGCTCGCCGCCGAGGAGGGGGTGACCCTGGGTTCCGGGGTGGTGCCGTTGATTGTGCGGGCCGGGGCGGGCTCGGTCCGCGACTCGCTGTCCGTGCTGGATCAACTGATTGCCGGGGCCACCGACACCGAGGTCGAGTATCCCCTCGCCGTTTCCCTGCTGGGGTACACCAACGCCGCCCTGCTCGACGATGTTTGCGACGCCCTGGCGGCGCGCGACGGGGCCGCCATGTTCCGCATCGTGGAGCAGGTGATTGTCACCGGGCACGCCCCCGTGCGCTTCGTTGACGATCTGCTGGAGCGCTTCCGCGACCTGATAGTGCTGGCGGTGGCCGGCGATGGCGCGGAGGCGGCCCTGCGCGACGTTCCCGCCGATCAGTTTGCCGTCATGAAGGCCGCCGCCGGCCGCCTGGGAATCGCGGAACTCTCCCGCGCTGCCGACCTAATCAACCACGCCCTGACGGAGATGCACGGCGCCACCTCCCCGCGCATGCACCTCGAACTCCTGTGCGCCCGCCTGCTGCTCCCCGGTGCCGACGCCGGGGCGGTCGGCCTGCTCGCCCGGGTGGAGCGCCTCGAGCGCGGGCACGTGGATGGCTTGGAGCCCACCAGTCGAACGGCGGCGATTCCCCTCGGGTCGGGACGTTCGGCGAGTCCCGGTTCACCGGTCCCTGCGGAATCGCCTGCCTCGGGGGGGCTCACCGGGGCGGCCGCCGCCCGCGCCGCCCTGGAGGCCGCGCGCCGCGAGGTGGCCCCGGACGCCTCGGCGCCGGCGGAGCAGGCTGGGCCGACTTCGCAGACCGCGCCGGCTGCCCCAACCGCGCCGACCGCCCAGGGCGGGCCGGTCTCCCCTGCGCCCGCGACAGAGGTTGCCCCTGCGCCTGCGGCGGCGGTCGGCCCTGCGCCTGCGGCGGCGGTCGGCCCTGTGTCGGCTGTCCCTGTGCCGGTCGACTCTGTGCCGGTCGACTCTGTGCCGGTTGACCCTGGACCGCCGGCTACCCCTGCGCCTGCGGCGGCGGGCCCGCGGTCGGAGGAGGCTGCGTCGTCGTCTGCCTCACCGGCGTCGTCGCCTGTGCCCCCGGTGATGGCCGCGATGGTGACCCCCGTGGTGGTCCCGGTGGTGGACTCCGAGCGGCCGGAGGCTCCCTCGGGCCAGGTGGGCGTTTCTCCGGAGCGCCCTCCGGCCGCCGCCGAACAGCCCACGATCACGGCCGAGGTGCTGCGGCGCCGGTGGAGCGAGATCCTCGGGAATGTTGCCAGTGACCGTGCCGCCGCCTTCCTCGGGCAGCACGCCCAGGTGCTCGACCTGCGCGACGACCTGCTGGTGCTCGGTTTCGAGCCGGAGATGGTCGACGTTGGCAGGCGCGGCAACCCGCAGACCATCACCGATGCCGTCTACGAGACCGTTGGCCTGGTGGTCCGCCTAGAGGTGGCCGCCAACCCGACCAGCGTGCGCGACACGGCGTCCGTGCCGGTGGTGGTCCCCGCAGAACCATCGCCCGCAGAACCGTTGCCAGCCGAGCCGTCGCCTGCCGAGGAGGCCCCGGCGGCGGAACCGATGACTGCCGAACCGTCCCCAGCCGGGCCGCCCCCCGGTGGGTCATCGGTTGACGAGCCACCGCTTGAAGAGCCATTGGTTGAAGAACTGTCGTCTGACGAGCCCCCGGTGGACGAGCCGCCGGCCGGAGGGTCGCCATCCGCAGCGCCTTCGTCCGCAGTGCCCTCGTCCCCAGTGCCATCCTTCCCAGAGCCGTCCTCCTCAGTGCCCTCATCACCAGGGACATCCATCTCGGCGCCCTCGCCTGCGGCAGAGCCTGCCTTCGACGAGGACGCCGCCTGGCTGGCCGGGGAGTCCCTCAGCCCGACCCCGCCGCCGGCCGCCGCACCGCCCACCTCGGCCCCGGCACCCACCGAACGGCAGAAGGCGTTTGAGGCAGCAGGGTCCGCTGCGGAGCCCGCCCCGGAGGCCGACTCCGCCGATGACTTCGACCCGTTCGACGACGACGGCTCGGCCCCGTCGTCCCAGGCCGGGTCGCTGACCGGCGTCGCCGCCGCCCTCGGAATCCTAGGAGGGACGGTCATCGAGGAGTCGGGGCACCAGTAGCCCCTTGGGTAGTTCCCTGGGTAACCCCCTGAGTGGCCTCCCCTGTGGCAATGGCCCCCTGCCGTCGTGCCCGGGCGGGAACCGCCTAGCCGACGCGCCGCCGCCCCTCGAAGGCCCGCCCGAGGGTCACCTCGTCGGCGTACTCCAGGTCACCGCCCACGGGCAGGCCTGAGGCCAGCCGCGTGACCGTCAGGCCCATCGGCCCGATCAGGCGCGCCAGGTAGGTGGCGGTCGCCTCGCCCTCGATGTTCGGGTCCATGGCCAGGATCACCTCGGTCACGGCGCCATCGGACAGGCGACCGAGCAGCTCCTTGATGCGCAGGTCGTCCGGCCCCACATTCTCGATCGGGTTGATCGCCCCCCCCAGCACGTGATAGCGCCCCCGATATTCGCGGGTCCGCTCGATGGCCACCACGTCCTTGGGCTCCTCAACCACACAGATCACATCGTCGAGGCGGCGCGGGTCAAGGCATACCCGGCAACGCTCGGCCTCGGACACATTGCCGCACACCTCACAGAAGCGCACCCGCTCCTTGACCTCAATCAGGGCGGCGGTCAGGCGACGCACCTCGTCGCGCTCGGCGGCCAGGATGTGAAACGCGATGCGCTGCGCACTCTTCGGTCCCACCCCGGGAAGGCGACCGAGTTCATCGATGAGGTCTTGCACCGCGCCGTCGTACATGGGCCTCAGCCTAGGCGACGTTTCCGCGTCTTCGCGGGTCATGCCGCGCAAGCCGCCGCAGGCGAAGCGGCCGGGGCCGGCCGCCGGGCTCCCCGGCGTGAGTAGGATGTGCCAGCGTAGGCTCGGCATAGGGAAAGCGTGAAGATGGCACTGGTAGTGCAAAAGTACGGCGGATCGTCGGTGGCCGACACCGAGTCGGTCAAGCGAGTGGCCCACCGCATCGTCGGGACGCAGCGGGCCGGCGATGACGTCGTCGTCGTCGTCTCCGCGATGGGAGACACCACCGACGAGCTGGTCGACATGGCTGGCGAGATCACCGACAGCCCACCGCAGCGCGAGATGGACATCCTCCTCACCGCCGGCGAGCGCATCTCCATGTCGCTGCTGGCAATGGCCATCCACGAGCTGGGCGCCTCCGCCATGAGCTTCACCGGACAGCAGGCTGGCCTGATCACCGACGACGTCTACGGCCACGCCAAGATCTTGGCCGTCGCCCCCGAACGCATCAAGGCCGCCCTGCGCGACGGCCACATCGCCATCATCGCCGGCTTCCAGGGGGTGCACGTCGCCACCAACGACGTCACCACGCTCGGCCGGGGCGGCTCCGACACCACCGCGGTGGCGCTCGCGGCCGGGCTGGAGGCGGACGTCTGCGAGATCTACACCGACGTCGACGGCGTGTTCACCGCCGACCCGCGCATCGCCCCGCGCGCCCGCAAGATTGGCCGCATCACCTACGAGGAGATGCTGGAACTGGCCGCCTCCGGCGCTAAGGTGGTGGCCGAACGCGCCGCCGAGTACGCGCGCCGCTACCACGTGCCGCTGCACGTGCGCTCTTCCTTCTCTTGCGAGGAGGGAACCTGGATTCTGGGAAGTTACGACGAAGGAGACGCCCCCGTGGAAGCCCCGATCATTTCCGGAGTGGCCCATGACAACTCGCAGGCCAAGATCACGGTGGTGGGCGTGCCCGATGTGCCCGGCATGGCCGCCCGCATCTTTGAGGTGGTGGCCGACGCCGGCGTCAACCTCGACATGATTGTGCAGAACGTGTCGGCGGACGCCTCCGGCCTCACCGACATCTCGTTCACGCTGCCGGCCGACCAGGGCGACACCGCCATGTCCGCCATCTACGCCGTGCAGGGCGAGATCGGCTACGGACGGCGGCTGTACAACGATCAGATTGGCAAGCTCTCGCTGGTGGGGGCCGGCATGAAGACGTCCCCGGGGGTGTCGGCCCGCTTCTTCGGCGCCCTGCGGGACGCCGGCATCAACATCGAGATGATTTCCACCTCTGAGATTCGCATCTCGGTGGTCACCCGCCAGGACCAGCTGGCCACCGGGGTCGAGGCGATTCACACCGCCTTTGGGCTTGACGCTAAGCAGATCGAGGCGGTTGTGTACGCCGGAACGGGACGATGAACATGCAGATTAATGACTCTGGGATTTCCCTGGCCGTGGTGGGGGCCACCGGCCAGGTGGGCGCCGTCATGCGCGAGCTGCTGACCGAGCGCAACTTCCCCATCGCGTCCGTCCGCTTCTTCGCCTCCGCCCGTTCGGCAGGCACCGCGCTGGAGTTCATGGGGCACGACGTGGTGGTTGAGGATGTGGCCGCGACCGCCACCGCAGACCTGGCCGACATCGACATCGCGCTGTTTTCGGCCGGAGGGGAAACATCGCTGGAGCACGCCCCCCGCTTCGCGGAGGCCGGCGCGCTGGTGGTGGACAACTCCTCGGCCTGGCGTCGCGACGAGCGGGTCCCGCTGATCGTCTCCGAGGTGAACCCGGCGGCGCTGGCAGACGCCGAGTTGGGGATCGTCGCCAACCCGAACTGCACCACCATGATCGCCATGCCGGCGCTGCGCCCCCTGGCCGACGAGGCCGGGCTGGAGCGCCTGCGGATCACGACGTTCCAGGCGGTCTCGGGTACCGGGGTGGCGGGCGTGGCCGAACTGGCGGGTGGCCTGCGAGCGGCGACCGCCTCACCGGAGTTGGAGGGTCTCGCCCTGCGCGGTGACGCTGTAACCTTCCCGGAACCGGTCAAGTACGTGGCCCCGATTGCCTGCAATGCGCTGCCGCTGGCGGGCGGCCTGGTCGATGACGGTACGGGCGAGACCGACGAGGAGCAGAAGTTGCGCTTCGAGAGCCGGAAAATCTTGGGCCTGCCGCAGCTGGCGGTGGCCGGCACCTGCGTGCGCGTGCCGGTGTTCACCGGGCACTCGCTGGCGATTCACGCCGAGTTCGCACGGGCCATCACGCCGCAGCGGGCGCGCGAGCTGCTCGCCGTGGCACCGGGTGTTGAGTTGGTTGACGTGCCGACCCCCCTGGCCGCTGCCGGGGGCGATGTCTCCCTGGTGGGCCGCATCCGCGTCGACCAGTCGGTGCCGGACGGGCGTGGCCTGGTGTTGTTCGTTTCGGGAGACAACCTGCGCAAGGGGGCGGCGCTCAACACGATTCAGATCGCCGAACTCGTCGCCGCCGACCTGGCCGAGTTGGACGCGCTCGCGGAGGTTGACGGCGCGTAGCCGCCCGCCTAGGGGTGTGCCTAGGGGCGCGCTAACCGCATGCTCGACCAGCAGGCGGGCCAGATATGTCTGGCTGGCCTGCGCCAATGGCCCGATTGCGCCCGGCCGATCAGGGATAATCGACCTCGGTGATCACCTCGAAGTTCGGGCGGGGTCGCCAGTAACCCCCAATGGTCGGCGTCACCTCCGCCGGAGGTTCGTCGGTCACCAGACCGCCGGGCGAGAGGCACAAAATGAGTGCGAGGAAGAGGGGCATCGTTGCTCCTGGGGTCGATGGCTGGACTGCTACATTGTGGCAGGCTGCCCTGGGCGGTGTCACGCTCGATGAAGGAAAACCCGCATCGACTTTCGAAGCCGTGCGGGTGCCCGCCGATGAGGTAGGTTCCGTGCTGGAGCGGCTGATCTCCCTGGTGGAAACGAGTTACGAGACTGCCATCCCCTACTTCCCGCCTGCAGCGGCCCTGCCGGGCTGTCTCGCAAACGAGCGGGCCCTATTGGCTAGGGGGGTGGAAGTCCGCGATCTGGTTCCGACGACGTTGCGCGCCTCGGCGACGGTGCGCCGGTACGCAAGGGAGCTGGCGGGGGAAGGCGGTCAGATGCGAGCGGGACACGTCGGGAGTGTCCACCGAGTGATCGCTGATCGCGTGATCTCCCTACACTCCGCGAGCGGCGCGGATGAGGAACACGACGGCGACGCTTGGGTCACTCGAGTGCCATCTCAAGTTCAATCTGATCGAATGCTGTTTGACGCTTCGTGGCAGGCGGGAGTTGATCTGAGCGAGCCGATGCGGCCGGTCGACCGGATTAGCCATCGTGGCCGAGAGGTGCTGCGACACATCAGAACCGGATCGACCAACGCCGAGATCGGGCGGACCTTGGGTGTCTCGCAGAGCCAGGTGGAGCGAGACATCCGCAACCTGAAGGAGTTACTGCAGGTAAGACATCGCTCGGAACTGGCCGCCGCGGCCCAGCGCCACGGCATCTGAGCGCTACGGGGGATGAAGGTTTTCCTTCATCTAGTTTCGGGCCGGTTTTTGTTGAAATCACTTGGGTTGCGGCCTCTGGGGCGCGTCGAGTTGCGGGATCACCCTTGCCGGAGCGCAGGCGGGCGGCTACAGTCCGGTGCACAGGCCGATGATGGTCTGACAACAGCACCATTTCGAAAGGATCAACGATGACCCGCAGGTGCAAGTCTCTCACCCTCTCCCTCGCCGCCCTCCTTCTCGCCGGAGGTGTTGCCGCCTCCGCCCCGGCTCACGCAGCGGGGGGCTCCCTCTTCTGCTCGGCCCACCTGCGCGTGACCGCGACCGCCACCCAGACTCCGGGCGGGAACATCACCCTCGTCGCCGCCGGTAGGTCACTGAACTTCGGACCTGTCACTTCATCGCAAACTCGGACGAACGTCGGCTGGGGCTCCGGTGGCAACTGGAGCGTCAGCGGCTCCTTCGCCAACGCGCAGGGCGTATGCCGTGCGCCCTAGGCAACACTCGAGGGCTGTGGTCGCGGGTGTGACGCTCGTGACCACAGTTCTGCTGACCGGGTGCCGCGACGGTGCGGTCGATGACGGCGCCGGTTTCACGTGGCAGGAGCCGGCCTGGGTGGCGCAGTTTCGTCAGGACCAGGAGGAGTTCCAACTGGCTCAGATTGCTTGTTGGGCCGAGTTTGGCTTCGACAAAGTAAATGACCCCGCCGGAGGGGTGATGCTCGCGGATTTCGATGCGGAACAACCGCCTGGCTGGTTTGAACTGTTTGAGAGTGCGGGCTTTGAATGCCTCGAGCGAACGAAGCACCTTGCCTGGGCGCTGCCTCTTCCTTTCGATGAGGAAGCGTATCAGCGGGTGCTCGACACGCGGGATTGCCTGCTGGCCCACGGACACCACGTTTCCGAGCCGCCGACCTTCGAGGTGTGGCGAG
>WRIF01000012.1 GCA_009782865.1 Promicromonosporaceae bacterium | reverse complement strand
AAAAGTTTTGTTGGTGGGGGGGGGCGACAACTGTTGGATGGGGGGTCGCCCCCCCCCGCCCCCCCGCCCTTGTCCCGGAATAAACGCCGGGGCGGCAGGTTGCCGCCCCTACGGTTCCTATGTGCCGCGCCCCTACGGCGCAAATGCCCTCATCGCCTCAAGCGCCTTCGGCAAACTGGCGGCGGGGTCCTGGAGGCCGGCCTCGACCGAGACGCGCCCGCCAAACCCCGCCCGCGCGAGGCCCCGGAAAAACGCCTCCATGGCCGGGAAGGGCTCCAGCCCCGGGGCCAGGCGGTTCGCGGTGGTGCCGATGTGCGCGTGGACAATGCGCGCGCCCGCCCGGGCGATGGCGTCTTCCGTCTCGCCCTCGCGCGACCAGTGGAAGGCGTCCACCATCATCTTGACGGCGGGGTGGCCGGCCTCGTCCACGAAGGCGGCGGTTTCGGCTACCGAGGTCAGCAGGTCCGTCTCGGCCCGGTTGAGGGGCTCCATGGCCACGACGGCCCCGTGGGCCTGGGCCAGGTCCCCCGCCATGCGGGCGAAGGCCAAAAGGGCCCGCCGCCCCCCGGCCGCCGTCAGGCCCTCGGGGACGCGGCGCTGCCCTCCGCTGCCGAAGATGATGACCCGCACGCCCGCCTGGGCGGCCCGGGGCATGGCCGCCTCCAGGAACTTGCGCTGCCGGACCGCGTCGGCCGCGGGGCCCGCCACCTTCATGTCGCCGGGCAAAAACAGGTTGCATACGGGCGTGGGCAGGCCCACCCGGGCGAATTCCTCTTGCCGGGCGGCGAAGGCGGAATCCGGCTCCTCCGGGCACAGACGGGCGCCGACGCCGGGCTCCAGGTAGGCGAAGCCCGCCTGCCTGGCCGCCGCCGCCCGCGGGGACATGGTGGTCGAGCTGGTGGCCGACGGGGTCCACCTCTCCCCGGCCCTGGTGCGCAGCCTGGTTCCCCTGCTGCCCACGGCGGTGGCCTTCGTCACCGACGCCATGGCGGCGGCCGGCATGCCCGACGGCGACTTCCAGCTCGGCCCGATGCTCGTGACCGTAACCAAGGGCGTGGCGCGGCTCCACACGGAGGACGGCTCGGAGGCCTCGATCGCGGGCGGAACCTCCCGCCTGCTCGACGTCATCCGCACCTCCGTCCACGGGGGAGTGGCGCTCGCGGATGCCGTGCGCGCCGCCACCCTCACCCCGGCGCGCGCCCTCGGCCTGCCGGCCGGGCTGCTGGAGGCCGGGGCGCTCGCGGACGTGCTCGTCGTTGACGCCGACCTGCGGCCGGTGCGGGTGTTCAGGGCCGGGCTACCAGCTGAAGCCTGATTCGCTAAGCCTGCGGCCGAGGGCGCTGGCGGCGGCGACCACCAGGGCGGCGTGCCGCTTGCCCGGCTGGGCGGAGAGGCGGGGCAGTGGCCCGGTCACACAGATGGCCGCCACCGTGACTCCCGCCGAAGACCTGACCGGGGCGGCGATCGAGGCCGTTCCCGGCTCGCGTTCGGCGACGGAGTCGGCCCAGCCGCGATGGCGCACCCTGGCCAGCGTGCCCGGGGTGTAGGCGGCCTCGGGGAGGATCGACTCCAGGTCCTCGGGGGCCTCCCAGGCGGCGAGGACATGCGCGGCCGACCCGGCCCGCATGGTCAGCCTCGCCCCGGCCGGCACCGCCTCCCGCAGCCCCACCGGGCGTCGCACCGAGGCGATGCACACCCGTTGGCCGCCCTGCCGGCAAAAGACCTGGGTGGCCTCCCCGGTGCGGTCGGCCAGTTCGGCCAGGATGGGGGTGGCGAGCTGGGCGAGTCGATTCGTCGAGACGCAGCGCGCGTACAGCAGGAGGCGCGGGCCCAGGCATGCCCGATTCGCCGAGTCGCGCTGCACCCATTCCCACGGCTCCATCTGCGCCAGGAGGCGGTGTACGGTGGTCCGGGGCAGGCCGGTGCGGGCGGTCACCTCCCCGAGGCTGGCCGGACCGGCCAAGAGGCCGTCCAGCACGGCGACGATCTTGGTGAACATGCCCCGCTGCGGTTCTTCCATCTGACGATGAAACACCGACGGCCACCCACCGCGCAACCGTGGCAGGCCTTGATTGGCCACCGCTAAATGGCCCGTACAATGATCCTTCAATCGACGAAGGGTCAAGGGAAATGGCAGGCACATTAGCCGAGAAGGTATGGCGCGATCACCTGGTGCGCCAGGGCGCCGGGGGCGAACCGGACCTCCTCTACATCGACCTCCATCTGGTGCACGAGGTCACGTCCCCGCAGGCCTTTGAGGGGCTGCGCCTGGCCGGGCGCCGGCCCCGCCGGCCCGAGCTGACGCTGGCGACCGAGGACCACAACACGCCCACCGTCGACATCGACCTGCCCATTGCCGACCCGGTCTCCCGCCTGCAGATCGAGACGCTGCGCGCCAACTGCGCCGAGTTCGGCATCCGCCTGCACTCCCTTGGCGACGCGGACCAGGGGATCGTGCACCAGGTTGGCCCCCAGCTCGGCCTCACCCAGCCGGGCATGACCATCGTGTGCGGCGACTCGCACACCTCCACGCACGGCGCGTTCGGGGCCTTGGCCTTCGGCATCGGCACCTCCGAGGTGGAGCACGTGCTGGCCACCCAGACGCTGCCGCTGAAGCCCTTCAAGACCATGGCCATCAACATCGAGGGCGAGTTGCCTGCCGGCACCACGGCCAAGGACATCATCTTGGCGATCATCGCCAAGATCGGCACCGGGGGCGGGCAGGGTTACGTGCTCGAATACCGCGGCCCGGCCATCGCGGCGCTCTCCATGGAGGCGCGCATGACCATCTGCAACATGTCGATCGAGGCGGGCGCCCGCGCGGGAATGATCGCCCCCGACGAGACCACCTACGCCTACCTCGCCGGCCGCCCCCACGCCCCAACCGGCGACGACTGGGAGGCCGCCCTCGCCTATTGGCGCACCCTGCGGACCGACGACGACGCCGTGTTTGACGCCGAGGTCACCCTCAGGGTGGGCGACCTGGAGCCCTACGTCACCTGGGGCACCAACCCGGGCCAGGGACTGCCCCTGTCCGCCAATGTCCCCGTGCCAGCCGAGATCGCGGACCCCTCCGAGCGGCTGGCCGCCGAGCGGGCCATCGAGTACATGGGCCTGACCCCCGGCTCGCCCCTGCGGGACCTGGAGATCGACACCGTCTTCCTCGGCTCGTGTACCAATGGGCGCATCGAGGACCTGCGCCAGGCCGCCGCCGTGGTGCGGGGGCGCAAGAAGCACCCGAACTTGAGGATGCTGGTGGTGCCGGCCTCGGCGCGCGTCCGCCTCCAGGCGGAGGCCGAGGGCCTCGACCGGGTGTTCACCGACTTTGGCGCCGAGTGGCGCAATGCCGGCTGCTCGATGTGCCTGGCGATGAACCCCGACAAGCTTGCCGCCCAGGAGCGTTCGGCCTCCACCTCCAACCGCAACTTCGAGGGCCGGCAGGGCAAGGGAGGCCGCACCCACCTGGTTTCCCCGCTGGTGGCCGCCGCCACCGCCATCCGCGGCACCCTCTCGTCCGTGGCCGACCTGGACTTCCAGGTGGACCTCGACCTGATCGCGACGTCCGCCGCCACCCTGCCCGCCCCCTGCCCGCCCCTGACCCCCCTGAGCAACTAGGACCAAAGCCATGGAAAAGTTCACCAGGCACACCGGCGTGGGCGTGCCCCTGCGCCGCAGCAACGTCGATACCGACCAGATCATCCCCGCGGTCTACCTCAAGCGCATCACCCGCACCGGCTTTGAGGACGCCCTGTTCGCCGCCTGGCGCTCCGACCCGGAGTTTGTGCTGAACCAGCCCGCCTATGCCTCCGGCTCGGTGTTGGTGGCTGGCCCCGACTTCGGCACCGGCTCCTCCCGCGAGCACGCGGTCTGGGCGCTGAAGGACTACGGCTTCCGCGTGGTGCTCGCCTCGCGCTTTGCCGACATCTTCCGCGGCAACTCCGGCAAACAGGGACTGGTGGCCGGGGTGGTGGCGCAGGACGACATTGAACGGCTCTGGGAGGTGCTGGAGGCCACCCCGGGCGCGCAGGTGACCGTCGATCTGGTGGCCCGCCAGGCGACCACCGACGGGCTGACCGTGGACTTTGAGATCGACGACTACACCCGCTGGCGGTTGCTCGAGGGGCTGGACGACATCGGCCTTACCCTGCAGCACGCGGGCGACATCGCTGACTTCGAGGCCAAGCGCCCGGCCCACAAGCCGGCCACCCTGCCCGCCAAGAGCCTCGGCCCCGCCAAGATCGTTTCTGCACGACCTGCCTAGCGGCCGATATTTCGGCTTCCCACCGGGGTATGGTGGGGCCCATGGCCCACTTTGATGTAGTCCTGCTCGGCGCCGGTCCCGGCGGTTACGTGGCGGCCATTCGCGCCGCCCAGCTCGGGAAGTCGGTGGCAATCATCGAGGAAAAGTACTGGGGTGGGGTGTGCCTGAACGTGGGCTGCATCCCCTCCAAGGCGCTGCTGCGCAACGCCGAACTCGCCAACCTCTTTCACCACGAGGCCGAACTGTTCGGCATCTCCGGTGAGGTGAAGTTCGACTACGGAAGCTGCTGGGATCGTTCGCGTGAGGTGGCCGAGGGCCGGGTGCGCGGCGTGCACTTCCTGATGAAGAAGAACAAGATCCAGAAGTACGAGGGCCGCGGCCGGTTCCTCGACGCCAAGACCATCGAGGTCACCCTGGCAGACGGTGGCGCCGAGGTGGTGACGGCCGAGAACGTGATCATCGCCACAGGTTCCGCCGTGCGCCTGCTGCCCGGCGTGGAGCTCTCGGCCAATGTGGTCACCTACGAGACGCAGATCATGTCCCGCGAGCTGCCCGCCTCGATCGCCATCGTCGGCGCTGGCGCCATCGGCATGGAGTTCGCCTACGTGCTCAACGCCTACGGGGTAGACGTGACGATCATCGAGTACGCGCAGCGTCCGGTGCCGAACGAAGAGGCAGAGGTCTCCAAACAGATCGCCAAGTCGTACGCCAAGCTCGGCATCAAGATCCTCACCGGCAAGGCGGTGCAGACGGTCGAGGATCGCGGGGAGGACGTCCTGGTCATCTTCACCGGTGACGGGCAGGTCGAGGAACTGGTGGTGGACCGCGTGCTCATGGCGGTCGGTTTCGCCCCCAACGTCACCGGCTACGGCCTGGAGAACACGGGGGTGGCCCTCGCCCCCAGCGGGGGAATCGCCATCGACAGCCACATGCGCACCAACGTCGACGGCGTCTACGCCATCGGTGACGTCACGGCCAAGATGATGCTGGCGCACGTTGCCGAGGCCCAAGGAGTGGTCGCCGCCGAGACGCTCGCTGGGGCACCCACCAAGGCCATCACCGACTATCGGATGATGCCGCGGGCCATCTTCACCTCCCCGCAGATAGCCGCGTTCGGCCTGACCGAGCAGCAGGCCCGGGACGAGGGGCACGATGTCGTCGTCGCCTCCTTCCCCTTCTCGGCCAACGGTAAGGCCCACGGGGTCGGCGAGCCGGTCGGCTTCGTCAAGCTGATCGCGGACAGCAAGTACAAGGAACTCCTCGGGGCGCACCTGATCGGCCCCGACGTCTCAGAGCTGCTGCCGGAGTTGACGCTGGCCCAGAAGTGGGACCTGACCGCGCACGAGCTGGCCCGCAATGTGCACACCCATCCCACGCTCTCGGAGGCGGTCCAGGAGGCCATCCATGGGATTGCTGGCCACATGATCAACTTCTAGGGGAGTAGAATCACCGGCCATGACCGACTTGTTGCGCGTGACCGGCGGGACCCCGCTCCAGGGAACCATCACGGTGCGAGGCGCGAAGAACTTCGTGTCCAAGGCGATGGTCGCCTCCCTGCTTGGCCAGTGCCCCTCGGTGCTGCGCAACGTCCCGCAGATTCGTGACGTATCCGTGGTCTCCGGCCTGCTTAGCCTGCACGGCGTCGACGTCGCCTACAACCCGGAGGCCGGCGAACTGCGCCTGGACCCCTCGAACGTCAAGCGCGGGGAGACCGCCGAGATCGACGCGCATGCCGGCGCCTCGCGCATTCCGATCCTGTTCTGCGGCCCGCTGCTGCACCGCCTGGGGGAGGCGTTCATTCCCGACCTCGGCGGCTGCCACATTGGAGACCGGCCCATCGACTTCCACCTGGAGGCGCTGCGCGGCTTTGGCGCGGCGGTCGAAAAGGGCGAGGGCGGCATCTACCTGTCGGCGCCGCGCCGGCTGCGGGGCACCAAGATGGCCCTGCCGTACCCGTCGGTGGGCGCCACCGAGCAGCTGCTGCTCACCGCGGTCAAGGCCGAGGGCCTGACCGAGATTAGCAATGCCGCCATCGAGCCGGAGATCATCGACCTGATCTGCGTGCTGCAGAAGATGGGGGCCATCATCTCGGTGGACACCGACCGGGTGATCCGCATCGAGGGCGTCGATGAACTCTCGGGGTACGACCACACCGCCCTCGGTGACCGGATAGAGGCCGCCTCCTGGGCGTCGGCCGCGCTGGCCACCGGTGGCGACGTGACCGTCCGCGGGGCATCCCAGGCCTCCATGATGACCTTCCTCAACACCTTCCGGAAGGTTGGCGGCAAGTTTCACATCGACGACGACGGTATTTCCTTCCGTCACCCGGGCACGCAGTTGCAGTCGATCGTGCTGGAGACCGATGTGCACCCCGGGTTCATGACCGACTGGCAGCAGCCGCTGGTCGTGGCGCTGACGCAGGCCACCGGCCTGTCCATCGTGCACGAGACGGTCTATGAGAAGCGCTTCGGGTTCACCAAGGCGCTGCGCAAGATGGGCGCCAACATTCAGCTCTACCGTGAGTGCCTGGGCGGGTCTCCGTGCCGTTTTGGGCAGCGCAACTTCCACCACTCTGCCGTCGTCTCCGGCCCCACCCCGCTGGAGGCGGCCGACATCGAGGTCCCGGACCTGCGCGGCGGCTTCTCGCACCTGATCGCCGCCCTGAGCGCCCACGGCACCTCGACGGTGCGGGGCATCTCCCTGATCGACCGCGGCTACGAGAATTTCCAGGGCAAGCTAGAGGCCCTCGGGGCGGACGTGGAACGTGGCTAAACCCAGCCCCCGCGACGGCGCCCGTGCCTATCGCATCATCTCCTCCCTGGTGGGGGGCCTGCTGCGGTCGGTGGCGAGGTTCGAGTACCTGGGTTCGGAGAACCTGCCGCGTTCTGGCGGCTTCATTGCCGCCTCCAACCACGCCACCGAGCTCGACTCGTTGACTTTCTGCTACTACCTGTACTACCACGGCCTGCTGCCGCGGGTGCTCGCTAAGCGGGCGCTCTTCAATACCCCCGTGGTGGGCTGGATCATGCGGGTCACGCAGATGATCCCGGTGGATCGCGGCTGCGCCGACGCCGCCCGTTCGCTGGAGGCCGCCGCCGTGGACCTGGCCCGCGGCGATTGCGTGGCGATCTTTCCCGAGGGCACCCTCACCCGCGATCCCGACCTGTGGCCGATGGAGGGCAAGACGGGGCTGGCCCGCATGGCGCTGGCAGCCAGGGTTCCGGTGATCCCGGTGGCGCAGTGGGGGGCGGGGGCGGTCTTGCCCCGCTATTCGCGCCGCCCCCGGGTGCTGCCGCCCCGCAAGCTGATCCGCTTCTTGGCCGGTCCACCGGTGGACCTGTCCGACCTCTACGACCGCGAGGTGGACGCCGAGGTGTTGCAGGAGGCCACCTCGCGGGTGATGGACGCCATCACCAGGGAGGTCGCCACCCTGCGGGGGTTGACCCCGCCCAAACAGCGCTTTGACCTGCGGCTGCACCCGGAGTACCGGGCCAAGTCCACGCACTACCCGCCGGTGGAACGGCCATGAGCGCCGCCGCCTCGCAGGCCGCGCCCATCCGCGCCACCGTCCTGGGCGCCGGCGCTTGGGGCACCACGTTTGCCAAGGTGCTTGCCGACGCTGGCTGCGCCGTCACCCTGTGGGCGCGCGAGCCGGAGGTGGTCGAGCAGATCAACTCGTCCCACCGCAACGAGCGTTTCCTGGCCGGGTTCGACCTGCCCGCCTCTATCGTCGCCACCACCGATCCGGCGGTGGCGCTGGAGGCCGCCGAGCTGGTGATCATCGCGATCCCCTCGCAGGTGGCCCGCGCCACCTTGGAGCAGTATCGGGGTCTGATTGGCCCGCAGACGGTGGTCGCCTCCCTGATGAAGGGCGTCGAGCTGGCCTCGGGTCAGTTGATGAGCGAGGTGGCGCGGGAGGCCTTGGGCTTGCCGGCCGAGCGCCTGGCCGTCATCTCCGGCCCCAACCTCGCCCGGGAGATCGCCGCCGAGCAGCCGACCGCCACGGTGGTCGCCTCGGCGTCGGAGGAGGCCGCCGCCCTGGTGGCGCGCGCCTGCGCCGCCCCCTACTTCCGCCCCTACACCAACGGCGACGTGGTGGGGGTGGAACTCTCGGGTGCCGTCAAGAACGTCATCGCCCTGGGGGTCGGCATCGCCCAGGGCCTGGGCTACGGCTGGAACACCTCGGCCACGCTGATCACCCGCGGCCTGGTGGAGATCACCCGGCTGGGGATGGCGCTCGGCGCCAAGCCGGAGACCTTTGCCGGCCTGGCCGGCATGGGGGACCTGGTGGCCACCTGCGCCTCGCCGCTGTCGCGCAACCACACCCTCGGCAAGCATCTCGGCCAGGGCATGTCCCTGGAGGAGGCCTTGCTCGCCACGGGTGGTACCGCCGAAGGGGTCAAGAGCTCCCAGTCGGTGCTGGCCCTCGCCGGGCGACACGGGGTGGAGATGCCGATCACCGCCGGGGTAGTGGCCGCGGTCACCGGGCAGATGTCCGTTGCCGAACTCGGCCCCGCCCTGCTCGGCCGCCCGCACAAAGCCGAGGCCAACTCCTAGTCCCGTCCCTTGGTCCGGCCGGGCCGGGGCCGACTTGCGGCCGACACGGCCAACTCCGCTTGGCCAACGCGGCTTGGCGACGAGGGGGGGGGCAGTCTCCGCCACTTTGGTGGCCGATGGTCGCGGCTTGCGGTATCAAGGGAGCATCTCAGCGACACCGAGGGTGTAGTGGCTGTGGTTCCCGATGAGAGCAAAGACTCGATGGCGAGAATGAACAATGCGGGCCGGCGACCCGGCCGGGGCGCTCACCGGTTGACCGCCGGCGTTGGGGCGGCCGCGCTGGCTGCGGCCCTGCTGGTGGCGGGTGCCGTGCCGGCCGCCGCAGATGGCGACGAGGATCAGGTTCCCGTCACCGAGCAGGACGTGCTGCCTGACGAGGAGGTGGCCGGCCTTCTGGACGATGCCTCTGTGCTCACCGATGCCCCTGCGCCCGTCGATGCCCCTGCGTCTGCCGATGCCTCGGAGTCTGGTGCCGCCGATCCGGTGCCCAGTTCGGACGAGTTGCCGGAGGAGGCCGAGGGTGACGGCACCGATGCAGCGACCGCCGGGGTCGGCGCCATTGAGGTGACCGTGTTGCTCGATGAGGTCGTGGTCACCGGTGGATTCACGATCCACTTCACGTGCGTCAAGGACGGCCTGCCGCTCGACCCTGGGGCCTTCCACGGACAGCCTGCTCAGGCGATCATGTCCAACAGTCAGCCGTGGCGAGGCCGCCTGGACTATGTGGCGACTATCCGGGATGTGCCGGCCGGGGCGGTGTGCACCGTCACCCAGGAAGACCCAGGTTTTGGCGCCACGGTCGCGATCACGGGTGGCTCTGGCCCTGACGGTAATCAGGTGACCATCGAGGCTGGCGTGACCGCCGAGTTGACGGTGACTAACACGTTTTACCTTGGCACTGTCGAGATAGTCAAGACGCTGTCTGGCCCGGGTGCCGACGCGCACGCCGATGACGTGTTCATGATTTCGGTGTGGTGCCCGGGACGCGCGTCAATGCCGGAGTTTCCTTCTTGGCTACCTCGGGTGCACGAGATGCGGGTGGGTGAGTCGCTGGTCATCAATGCGCTGGCCGGAGGCTTTTGTAGCATTTGGCCAAGCACCGAGGATGAGATCAACTACCTGGCTCCGGCGCCGACGGCTCTGGAAGTCTCGGCTCCTCCCGGCTTTCGATCGGTGACGGTGGTTCCAGGGACTACCACCACGGTGATCATCGACACCTGGATTCCGGCCCCGGAGGCAGTGCCCTCGTCGCATCCTCTAGCTATGCTGCCGGTTACCGGCGCTTCCGCCGCCGCGCTTGCGTGGGCGGCCGCAGCTGTCACGGCCGTAGGCGTGCTTCTCCTGACCGCCCGCCGCCGCCTGGCTGCTGGAGACCAGTCTGCCTAGTTGATGGCTGCCAACGGAGTACCGGTCGTGAGGCCGGGACCCCGTTGGTCTCACACCTGCGCGAATCCAGTGGCCTTCAGCTGGTGGCTGCGGGCAGTCAGGCCGAGGCTGGCCGTTTGCCCAGGGAGAAATGTGCCTTTGCGCAATTCAGCGACGACTTGGCGAACGTTGCCCGTCTCACTGGGCTGGCAGGCATGGCCGCCTTTAGTGCGTACCTCATCACCGGCGGGCAGTCCGAGGTGGCCGCCCAATGGCGCCCCGGGGAGTCGGTGACCGCGTTTTTGCGCAGGGCGCTGGCATCACCCACCAGCGCACTAGTCGTCTCGGGTGCGCGCGTGCTCGACGTCGAGTTCCCTCCCGATACCCGCCCGCGGGCGGTGCTGTCAGCCATCGGTGGCCGCGGCGAGCGGACATTCGGCGGCATACTTTCGGATGTCTTGGCCGTGATGTCTACCGCCACCCTGGATCGCGCCTTGGCGACCTTGCGAGACAAGCGCGTGATCGCCGCCGACGAGCCGTTGTCGACCAGGCGCGCGTCGAAGGACCGCCGTTGGCGCATTGCCGACCCGGCGCTGCGCCAACGGCTTGCATTCGTGGCCCCCGCCCTGGGTGATGTGGAACGTCGTCGCGGCGATCTGGCCCTGGAACATCACCAACGCGGGTACGCCGCCTGGCGCGGCCGGGCCATCGAGCCGGTGGTGCGAGATGCCTTGTGGCGGCTCCTGCCGAACACAGTTTCCCGCAGGCGCGCGAGGTAGGTGGCTGGTGGCCGCAAAGCAACCGCCTGGAGATAGACCGTGTTGGGGCCGAGGCCCGCCCCGCCGGTCACTTCTCCTTCGTTGGCACCATAAAGTGGAGGGAAGCACCGGTGACCGCCGCCGAAATCGATCAACTTGCCGCCGGCGTGTTGTCGGTGCCGGGCGCCCATGCGGAGACGCCACTGGTGGCCGACGGCCTGGCGGGCGTCGGCGTTCCGTGCGCCGCCATTTGGCCGCGTTGTCTGTTAGCATGCCTGGGCATCGGGCCTAGTAGCAGGGCTCGATACTAGTCGGTGCGGCACGGCGCCGCACCAAATGTGAGAGGTTCAACGATGAGGCTGAATGAGGCGCGCAGGCAACGTGGCCCGAGTGCGAGGGGGTGGTACCGGCTGAATGCCGGGGTTGGAGCGGCGGCAATCGCGGCCACCTTGGTCGCAGGCGCCGTGCCGGCTGCCGCTGACGACGGCAACTTGGGTGAGGTTGAGTGGGTTGACGAGTTTGAGGTGCCTGGTCTGGGCTTGATTGATGAGTCGGTGTGGGATGGGCAGGAACTGCCGGTCTCCGATGAGTTCGGCGAGTTGGTTCACGGTCAACACGATGCTTCTCTCATTGAGTTCGCAGGCGAAGATGTCCTCCATGTCAACGACGTCGTCGCAGACTCCCTCGACGCAGAGGAACTTCTCGGCCCGATTCCTCCTGTTGGCTGGCTCGATGTGAGAGTCGTGGTCGATGGGCCAGGAGCGGCTCAGGTCACCGGCGGGTTTGGGGTGACTGTGTCATGTGTCCTGGACGGCGAGCCGGTCAGGCTCGAGTTTCCCGACAGTTGGGGTGTACCAGGCCTCGATTGGGTTCTGCCAGGCACGTCCTCTTGGGGGCGGGTACCGGACGGGGCCGTGTGTACCGTCACTCAGGAGGACCCGGGTTTCGGCGCCACGGTGACGATCACCGGCGGTTCGGGCGAGCACAGCAACCAGGTGGTTATCCAGGAGGGTGTGACCGCCGAGGTGACCATCACCAATACCTTCCAGGTTGGGGGCATCGAGATCGTGAAGACACTCTCGGGTCCGGGTGCCGCGATGCACGCCGACGGCGTGTTCGAGGTCGAGATTCTGTGTCTTCCACGCTCGGAACTTCCCGTGTTGATTTCTGCGGGACCTGTAGTGCGCGAGCTTCGGGTAGACACGCCGATTTTGCTCGATGATCTGTTGGCCGGAGGTTCGTGCCGGATCTGGCCGATCGGTAACAGTGGGGCCGAAGAGGTCACCGTTTATCCGAGTGATCCAGATCGCGTCGGTTATACCTGGGTCGAAGTGCCTCCCGGGGCCACCATGACGGTGACCATCGACAGCCGGTTCCCGGTCATGGCGGATGAGGGGGCAGCGCCGGATGACCTCATGCCACAACTACCGTCTCCTGAGCCATCGGCGCCTCCGTTGGCCATGTTGCCGGTTACCGGTGCTTCTGCCGCTGCGCTGGCGTGGGCGGCAGCGGCCGTGACTGCGGTCGGCGTGCTGCTGCTCAGCTACGGCCTAATGTTTTTCGTGCAGTACATTGACGCTCCGCATTTGAGTTTTCTTTCCCCGCTCACCTTTTTCAGCGTGTCTGAGGTTGTCAAAGACGGTCTAGGAATACTATATATTCTGCTGTCTGCTGTTATAATAACCCTGTGCATGTACTTCACACAAAGACTGTATGCGAAAAAAGAGATGATTGTTTAGACCGGAGGACTGTGCAGCTCGGGACAGTTGCTTGCGGGACATGAAAAGCCACCCCTTCACGGTCTCTGATGCATTGCCGTGCAGGGGTGCTTTATCTTTTTGCTCAGTCTATTTCCCCACCGTTACCACAA
>WRIF01000011.1 GCA_009782865.1 Promicromonosporaceae bacterium | reverse complement strand
GCGCCCTGGCCGCCCTGCGCAAGCGAAGCTAGGCAAACTGCCGCCCGGCCCGGCTCCCGGCCTGCCCCAGTGTCAACGCGGCGTCCCAGTGTCAACGCGGCGTCCCAGTGTCAACGCGGCGTCCCAGTGTCAACGCGGCGTCCCAGTGTCAACGCGGCGTCCCAGTGTCAACGTGACGTCCCAGGAAAGGATAGGCAGGCTGCACCACCGGTGACCGGATGCCGGACACGCCGCGTCACCACCCCATCAAGCACCGGTAGGATGCCGTGCTTGGCCTCAGAACGAGGCATGAGGCGTATACCTAACCAAAAGGAAACCATGAAGAAGAGACTTGGCCTGGCTGCGCTCGCGGCCGCCCTGCTGGCCACCACCCTGACCGGCTGCGGCGGGTCCGAGAACGACGCCTTCTGCACCGCCCTGCGCGATGCCGGCAGCCCGTCAACCGACCCGACCGCCGCCGTGGCCCGCCTGGAGACCCTGCTGGACGCCGCCCCGGCGGACGGCGACCTGGCCGACGCCCTCCAGGTGCAGATCGACTACTGGAGCCAGGGCTCCCCCGACCTCAGCACCCTGCAGAGCCCTCGCTTCATGGCGAGTGCCAACCTGATCGACTGGGAATCGGCCCAGTGCCCCGGCGTGACCATCCTCGGCGCCCCCTCCGAGCGCCCCGAGTGGCCGGTTGCCGCCGCCGAGCCGGAGCCGGAGGAAACCCCTGAGCCCGAGGAGACGCCAACGGAGGAGCCGACCGAGGAACCTGAACCGACGGAGGAGCCCACCCCCGAGCCCACCGAGGCCGCCACCGGCAACGCCGACGTGGACGCCCTGATCGGCACCTGGTACTTCCTGGGCAGCCCTTGGTACACCTTCAACGCCGACGGCACCGGCGAGTCCGAGACCGCCCGCCAGGCGGGCGATGGAACCATGACCTGGCACATCGACGACGACGGCATCCTGATGATCTCCGAAATCATGGGCATCTACGCGCCCTACTCTTTCTCGATCGACGGCGACACGTTGACCATCAACTGGCTGACCCCCGGCATGGAGTCAACCTGGACCTACACGCGCGGCTAGCGCGACAGGCTCCGTCACCACCGTGACGGCGAGTCCGTAACTGAGACAGCGGACAAAGGAGGCCCCGGCGGGCAAACCCGCCGGGGCCTCGTCGTCTGTGTGCAATCCCCTTGGGGCGGGCAAACCCGCCGGGGCCTCGTCGTCTGTATGCAATCCCCTTGGGGCGGGCAAACCCGCCGGGGCCTCGTCGTCGTCGCTAGGTCGTCGTCTCTGCGTGCGTTGTTGAGCCGTCTTTGCCTTCGCTGACCTTGCTCGACGCCTTGCTACTCGCCCTTGGGCGCGCCCTCCGCCTGGCCGCCGGCCAGGGAGGCCAGCAGGTTCCCCAGGTCCAGCCCGGGAAGCAACGAGCCCAGGACGCCGGTCCCCTGCGAGACGGTGTTGGCCACCGTCTTGGTCAGGGCATTGGCCCCGTCGGTGGACACCACGGTGAGGCTGTCGATGTCACCAATCGGCTTGGCCGCGGCCTCGACCACCTGCGGCAGAGCCGCGATCAACTGCTGCAGCAGGACCCCCTCACCCTGGTTGGCCAGGGCCTTGGCCTGCTCCTCCAGGGCCCTCGCCTTGGCGATGCCCTCCGCCTCCAGGGCGAAGGCCTCGGCCTCACCCTGGGCGCGGCGCACAGAGGCGAGCGCCTCACCCTCGGCCCGCTTGGCCTGGGCATCGGCCTCGGCCGCCTTCTGGTTGGCCTCGGCAACCTTCATCCGGCGGAAGGCGTCGGCCTCCGCCGCCGCATTGGCGGTCTCCCGGTCGGCCTCGGCCTTCTGGATGGCGGCATACTTCTCCGCCTCGGCGGGGCGGCGCACATCCACGTCGAGCTGCGCATCGGTGGCCTTGGCCTTCTCCACGAGGGCCTTCTGCTCCTCGATGGCAATCATGCGATCCTGCTCCGCGGCCGCCAGGCGGCCGGCGGCATTGGCCTTGGCCTGCGCCGCATCGGTCTCCACCTTGATCTGCGCCTGCTTCAGCGCCAGGTCACGCTCGCGGGCGGCAATCTCCTCGGTGGTGTTGATCTTCTCCGTCTCCGAAATGAGCGTGGCCTTGGCCTCCGCCACTGCGGCCTTCTGCGCGGCCTGCGCGGCCTCGGCACGCCCCAGGTCGGCCAGGTACGTGGAGCCTGGGGTGGTGACCCCAGAGAACTTGATCAGGTCAATCTGGAATCCCTGCTCGGCCAGGTCGTCCTTGACCGCCTCGGTGGTCTTCTCGTGCAGGGTAGCGCGGTCCGAGATCAGACCCTGGACGGTCATGGAGCCGATGATGGGACGAAGGGCCCCGTCAAAGACCTGGGTCATCGAGTTGGAGATGTTGCCCTGCTGGGCCAAGAAGCGCTGCGCGGCTCGGCGCACGCTCGACTCGTCGCCGCGCACCTTGAACTGCACGGTCGCATTGAGGGACACGGGCACGAAGTTCTCGTCCACCGCATCGATGCGGATGTCCACCGAACGCTGCGAGAGGTCGAGCGGGTAGGCCTTCTGCAGGATGGGCCAGACGAAGGTGCGGCCACCCACGATCACCTTCTGCCCCTCGGTCATGTCCTGGCTCTTGCGCCCGGCTCCCCGCCCCACCACGATCAGGGCCTCATTGGGAGAGACCGTCCGCACTCGGGAGGCGATGAACAGGGCGAGTGCCAGCAGCACCACCAGAACAACTGCAACTGCGATCAGGATCGCCATCTATCTTCCTTTCGGTTTGGTGCGCTAGAGCGAGGTGACCAGCAGTTTGCCGTCCTCGTCTTGTGATCGCACAATGATTCGGGTCCCCACGGCGAGGGGCTCCTGCTCGGGGCGTCCCAGCAGGGAGTCGATCTCGTCTTGCCCGCCGATGCGAGCCAGGTACGTCTCCACCTCGCGCCTGTCGTCTAGGCGCACCTCCCCGACCGTGACGGAGACGGGCGAGGTGACCGTGCCCAGCAGGCCGACAACCGAGCGGTTGGCCCGGCCCTTGTCCACGTCCGCGGCCGATATCAGCCGATGAGACACCACCGCCATGACGGCCGCCGCCACCACCGCGATGACGGCAGCAAGCCACGCGCTATCGGTGGACATCCAGGCTATGGTGCCCGCCGCCCCAAAGATCGCCATGGCCACGGCGAGCGCCGCAGAGGAAATCCCGACGTGCAGGAAGTCCAGGCAAGAGTCGACGCCCTGGGCGATGCTGCCCAGGAAGGCCGAGAGCAGCAGGAGGACTACCCCGGCGGAGCCGACGACGATGAAGACGCTAAGCATGCCCAACACCGGCCAGGCTATCGGCCCGGCTCTCGATCAGGGCCGGAGGCCTGCCCTCGTCCGTCATGCCTGCACCTTGGTCGATGCACCGGAGGCCAGGTGGAGAACCTCTCCGGCGGCGATGCGGGACAGCGCCTCCAGGTCCACCCGGGCCAGGCTGGAGGCGGTGGAAAGTAGCGGGCTGGCGGGCAATGGCACGTGGGACTCGACGCCCAGCACCCTGGCGCCGGCCGCCATCGCGGAGGCGATTCCAGTGTCTGAGTCTTCGATGGCCACACAGCGCTCGGCGGGCACCCCCAGGCGGGCGGCGGCGGTGAGATAGGGCTCGGGGTGGGGCTTGCCGTGGGTCACCTCATCACCGGTGACCACCACCTGCAGCGCCCCGCCGGAGCGTTCCACCACAATCTCGGCGAACTGCCGATACGAGGCGGTGACCAGCGCACAGGGCACCTGCGCAGCAACCAGGGCGGAGAGCAGCTCGCGTGCGCCCGCCAGCCACGGGGTGTGGGCCTTCACCTGGGCGACCACTCGCTCCAGCAGGAAGTCGATGATCGCGGCTTCGGTAAGGTCTACCCCCGCCTGCTGCAGGATCTTGGCCGAGGTGGGCAGGGAGTTTCCCACCATCTGCAGGGCCTGTTCCTCCGTCCAGGTTCCCCCATGGGATTCCACGAGTTCGGTTTCCGCGGCCATCCAATAGGGCTCGGAGTCGATCAGGGTTCCATCCATGTCCCAAAGGACGGCGGCAGGCAGCGGTGGCACCGCGTCAATCTATCACGCCGCCGCCACGGCAGCTGCGGTGCCTGTCTCTCGGCCGAAAACCCGACAATGGCGTCGACGAGAGCGATGACGCCACTGGTTCTGGCGTGCTGTTCGGGCCGTGTTAGCGTCGCGGCATGTCGGATGCTAGTCGTGCCCGGGGAGCCTCTGGGGTACGTCGGGGTCTGGGCGTTTTGGCAGGGATTTTCACGTTTGTGTTGGTGTTGGCTTGGCTGTTAGGAGGTGCTCGGATGCCGGAGAGGATTCCGGATACGGCGACGTTGGAGGAGGTGCAGGTTCGCGCCGAGGAATTTGGTACGGAGCTGCTGGTGCTGTTGGAGGATGTACCGCGGCGCGAACTTGACTTGGCTGAGGAGATCGCGCGGCTCCGCGAGTTCGCACCGAATGCCATCACGCGGCTAGATGGGCGTTGGCAGTCCATTGAGGAGCTGGAGGCGCTGCTCGTTGACTTGGGTCCAGGGGCGAGTTTCGTACGGGATGACTCGGTAGGGAGTGAGAGGTCTGCGCCGACGCGGTATCGGTTTGGGCCGGGTTGGGATGAGCGGTGGCGGCGCTGGACGTGGGACCTGAACCTGCAGATGGCTGGTGAGGAGTCGACTGAGCAGGGGTCGTTCAATGTGGAGTTGGCGCAGCGGGTGGTTGATGTGTTGGTGGAGCGTGGTTGGCGGGCCTCGTTTACTGACAGGCCCAGGATGCAGTGGACGTTGTTGAGGGAGGATGTGGGTGGGGTGTGGCGAATGACAATCAACTTCCGTGACCGGCCGTCCATGACCTTCCGGATTGATAGCCCGGAGGTGTTCAGCGAGCGGTGAGATTGTCAGTAACTCGGGGGCTGTTTCGGGGCGGTGTGCGGCGTTGCGGGGCCTGTTGGCTGGTGATGATCGGGCGCGGATGGACTACTTTTCAGTGGCGACTGAGGCTTTGTGTCTGATGGACGGGTTGGCGGTCGCAGAGGCGGAGCGGGCTACGTCAGGGGCTGCTAAGGCGGTCTCAGCGATGGTGGCGGCGCTGGGCGGGTTGTCGCGTTTCATAGATGGAGCCGCTACCGATCTAGATGAGGCTGACACGGCGGCGGCCGGCGCCTGGCAGGGCGGTGCGCGCCTCCGGCCTGTCGCCGATGAAGCCGACCTCCTGACCCGCCTCGCCCAGGCAATCCGGGACTCGTTCTGCCCCAACACCGGCGCCCTCAACCTAGCCGCCCTGTTCACCGGACTCACAACCATAGGCTCCCAAACAGACCTGCTAGCCGGACTGAACGCTGCCCAGATCGCCCATCTCCTAACCGAGATGGACAGCTACGAGGCGGTCCGCGCCCTGTGGGACACCCTGACCCCAGACCTACGCGACACCCTCATAGAAGGACACCCTGAGGTCATCGGGAACCTCGACGGCGTCCCCATCATGTACCGCGCCCAGGCCAACGTCCTGAACATGAGGGCCGAACTGGGTGAGGTCGAGGCCCGCCTCAAGGCCCTCGACCTGCAACTCAAGGCCTTCGAAGCATCACCGATCAACTCCTTTGGTCACCTAGAGGTGCTACGAGACATCGCCGAACTCACAGCCTGGCGAGACTCCCTCAACCAGCTACTCACCGCACCGATTCGACGTTTCGACCGCTACGGCAACTTCGCTTACGAACCAGGCACGCATGTGATCGCCTTCTGCCCGAATACTGGGTCGATCATCACCTACCACGGCCCGTTCAACGCAGCAGGAGACGTGCCTGACTGGGTAGTCAACGTCGGGGTAGTCGTGCCCGGCACCGGCACCAACATGCGAGGCTTCCGCGAAGGGACGGATCAACGCGCCCGCAACTTCTTCCTGGCAGCCAACGAGGAAGGTGGGCCGACGGCGATGTTTGCCTTCGGCGGCGGGGCGTTCCCGCAAAGCATTCCTTTCGATGCGCCGAACCGTGATTTTTCCGTCGCGATGGGCCCGGACTTGGCCCGGTTTGTCTCCTCGGTCTACCGGCCCCCACGCCAGCAGAACCTAACCATCATCGGACACTCCTACGGCAGCCCCACCGTGGGGGCCGCGTTGATGAACGGGATGCCCGCCACCAAGGTCATCCACGTCGCCTCACCAGGCCTAAGTCACAAGGTGCGCGGCATCGACTGCTTCCCGCCCGGCCCCAACCACTTTGCGATCATGGCAGGCCGCGACTTCATCCAGGCGGTCCCCGGCGCCAGCGGCGTGTTGAACTTCATGTCTCGCGTCACTCCGCTTCCGCCCATCATCCACGACCCCAGGCAACGCCCCTGGGAAGGCCCCATCGGGCACGGTCCCTCCACCACCACAGGCGGAGACATAACCCGCCTAAGAGCCGGCGACCGCACCGTCCACGACGACGACCGCCCAGACACCGTCTGGGACCCCTTCCAAGCCCACACCTACCCCATGGACCCCGGCTCAGAATCTTTCGACAACATCATCGCCGTCATCACCGGCGGCACCCCAACACTCCACGGGCCAATAGACATCGCCCCCGGCCCCGACTGGTTCCAACCCCAACCACAGGATGGACGCAAACAAGTCTGACACGAGCGATGGCGGCCGAAGCGTCCGCAGGCGGGCGAGGGGCTACGCACCGATCCCGCGCTCCCGCAAGGCCTCCACGATCACCAACACGTGGGTGTGATCGGTGTCTCGGCCGGCAAAGACCAGCGTGACATCGTCCTTGTCCCTGATCAGGTCAGCGAACGCCTCCAGCGCCGGGCCGTCTTCCAGTTCGGCTCGGTATCGGGCCGAGAATGAGTCCCAGTCGAGCCGCCCGCCGTGGTAGTCCTGCCGCAGCTCGGTGCTGGGGGTGATCTCCTTTTCCCACAGGTCGATGCCCGCCCGCTCCTTTGATATCCCCCGCGGCCACAGCCGATCCACCAGCACGCGGAAACCATCGCCGGGATCAACCGGCTCGTAAACGCGCTTCATCTGAATGTGCGTCATTCGGACACTAACTCCTCGGCCAGCAGGTCCATGAGCAGGCCATCGTGCCAGGTGCCGTCGGCGGCCCGCTCGTAGCGGCGCATGACACCGACGGGCTGGAACCCAATCGACTCGTAGGTGGCAATTGCCCGGCTGTTGGCGACGGCCGGGTCGATGGTCAGGCGGTGGTGGCCGCGCTCGGTGAACAGCCAGCGGGCCGCGAGGATCAGCGCCTCACGGCCCAGGCCGCGGCCGTGAAACTCGGGAGCCAGGAACACGTCCAGGCCGCCGTGACGGTAGTCCGGGTCGGTCTCCTCGTGCCAGCCGATCCAGCCAGCCACCTCCTCGCCAATGAGGATCGTGAAGGCCTCGCCCTCGTCGACGGTGAAGTCGGTGGCATCCCACCACCTGGCAACCTCGGGGGCACGCACTATCTCATTCAACACCGCGGCGTCCTCGGCCCGCATCGGGCGCAGCCGCACCCGCTCCCCCAACAACGCTGAATCGGCGACGGGCCTGGCAACGGCGCTCATACTTCCGCATTCTAGCGGCTGGACTGGCTTCCGGGCGGCCGATCAGAAGAGGCGGGCCGAGGCCGTAACTCTCGAACGTAACATGTGACAAGTCATGAAACAAGAGCGAAAGCGTTGTTAACATGTGACTTGTGGTAGGTAACGGTCATGATCAGGGATGTGACCGAGGTGCTTGCCCCCCTGGGTGAGCAGGTACGCGAACTGCGGATTCATGCTGGATGGACCCAGCAAGTCTTGGCGGACAGGGCCTCCGTCGGCACCCAGGCCCTTTCCCGCCTGGAAAATGGCCAGCCGGTCTCCCTGCCCGTCCTGGTTGCCGTAGTGCGTGAACTCGGGCGAGAAGAATGGTTCAACCAGCTGGCGCCCAGCGGCCAGGGGCCATCACCAATGGAACTGCTCCGCCAGCAGGCAAACAAGCCCGCCAGGCCGCGAAGGGTACGCTCCCGATGACCTACCAACCGGTCCAACTGGTCCAGGTCAACGCCTGGGGGCACCTGGTCGGCGCCGTCACGGCAGGCGGCGGCCGCGCCCACTTCATGTCCCGCCGTTTCGATAGAACCACAGACGGCACAAAGCTTCACATGCAATCGCTATGCGCGCTGTATCAAGTGGACTTCAACCTGCGCGGCACCAACGACTACGCCCAACTGATCCAGGCCATCAACACTAGCCCGCCCCCGAACAGGCAGCCGAACCCCAGAGCCACTTCCCCCTGCGCCCCCTCAGAAGCCGCCCGCAACCCGGCAGACGACACAAGTAGGCGACACACCGAGATGATCGTCCTCGCCGCACGAAGCCTCCACGCCTCCCACCCAGCCCCCGCTATTGCGGAGCGAGTTCCGCGCCTAGGTCACGGCGCGCAGTCGGAAGATGCGCAGCTTCCGCCCCGAGGCCACCTCATACTCTCGATACTTTGGCCACTGGGCCTGGAGCACCTCCCAGACCCGCTCGCGTTCGACGTCAGGCACCGGCACGGCGGTCACCTTGAAGCGATGGCCGCGATAGTCGATCTCGGCGGCCGGGGTGGCGAGCAGGTTGTAGGTCCAACCCGGATGGTTGACGCCGGCGAAATTGGAGCCCGTGATCAGTAGGGTCTGACTCCCGTCGGCGGCAACATCGGGAACGCACATTAGCTCCGTGACGCGGCGGTGCCCACTCTTCGCCCCCACGGTGTACAACACCAACGATGGCATGATCAGGCCCGATGTCACCATTCGGCCGCGCGTGAGCCAGCCCAAGAACCGCTCCAGGCCGGGCATGAGGCGCGGGCCCACCCGGCGGAACCAGGCCGTGCGGGAGCACCAGCCAATCAGCCGTCGCACAGGCAACGGCGCCAGCCAGGCCCTGCCGAACCCCGCCTCGGCTCCCGCCATCACCGCAGGAAGCGAACGTGCGTGATCTGATCTTCCTCCACCCGGTAGACGGCCACCACATGCCCCTCGCCCTCGATGCCGGCGCGGCCGGTGACGCGCTCCTCGTCGAGCACATACTCGTCGAGCACGATGCGAGAAACCACGCGACAGTGCAGGTCAGGCGAGGCGGCGAACATCTTGCCGTAAGACTCCCGCATCGCCTCCCGCCCTCGCATCAACTCCCGGCCGGCGCCGTCCTCTATCAGGCAGTCGGCCGAGAAGTTCTCCACAAAGGCGGCAACGTCCCGGCGGTTGTAGGCCACCAGCTGACGTTCAACGGGTTCAGTAAGCGCAGTCACAGGCCAGGAGTCTAGCCGTCGGACATCTCCTCCAGCTGCCGACCCTTGGTCTCACGCACCAGTGCCAGCACAAAGAAGAAGCTGAGGGCGGCAAAGGCGGCGTACATGAAGTAGGCGAACGACGGGCCGGGGCCGGCCAAGATTGGCGGGAACGTCATGGTGATGGCGAAGTTGGCGATCCACTGGAAGGCGGCGGCCACGCCGAGGGCGGCGGCCCGGATCGCGTTGGGGAACATCTCGCCGAGCAACACCCACACCACCGGCCCCCAGGTGGCGCCGAAGAACACGACAAACAGGTTCGCCGCCACCAGCGCGATCAGGCCCCAGGCCGACCCCGAGGGAAGCACGCGACTGCCATCGGTGCCCACCGTGGATTGCAGGAAGGCCAGCGCCATCGCCGCCAGGGAGACGGTCATGCCCGCCGACCCGATCAGCAACAGCGGTTTGCGGCCGATCTTGTCAACCAGGGCGATGGCCACAAAGGTGACCACCACATTGGTCACCGAGGTCAGGGTGGAGATCATGAAGGCATCGCTCTCGGTGAAGCCGACCGCGCTCCACAGCGTGGTGGAGTAGTAGAAGATCACGTTGATGCCCACAAACTGCTGGAACACCGACAGGCCGATGCCGATCCACACGATCCGCCGCAAGCCCAAGAAACCATGCCTGCCCGGGCGGTTCTCCCGCAGCGGGTGCTTGGCGCCGGCCAGGTCCAGGTCGGCTCCGATGGCGTTTTCGATCTCAGTGAACTGCCGCTGGACCTCGGCGGGGTCACCGATCACCTCTGCCAGCACCTCGCGCGCCTTGCCGACCTCGCCCTTGGCCATCAGGTAGCGCGGACTCTCCGGCATCCGCCATGCCAAGACCCCGTAGACGGTGGCGGGGATGATGCAGACCAGGAACATCCAGCGCCAGGCGGCCAGCCCGAGGATGGTGCCCGCCGCCAACGGGGTTGCCGCGGGATGAGGCAGGTGCGCCAGCACCTGGTCGGAGAGGAGGGCGGCGAAGATGCCGAGGGTGATGGCCAGTTGCTGCAGCGAGGCCAGGCGGCCGCGCATCGCGGCGGGGGCGATCTCTGCGATGTAGGCAGGAACCACCGCGGAGGCGATACCGATGCCGACACCGGCCATGAAGCGCCACAGCGCCAGGTCCCATGAGCTGAAGGCGAAGGCGGCCATCACCGAGGAAATGAAGAACACCACCGCAGCGGCAACCATCACCTTGGTGCGACCCCACCGGTCGGCGAAGCGTCCGGACAGCCACGCGCCGAGCGCACAGCCCAGCAGGGCGATGGCCACCACAAATCCCGTAACGGCGGCGCTGATGGCAAAGCGCTTTTCGATCGCGTCGACGGCCCCATTGATCACCGAGGAGTCGAAGCCGAACAGGAAGCCCCCGACCGCCGCCGAGACGGCCAGTCCGATCGCCTTGCGATGCGCCTTCTGGCTGAGGCGAGACATTTGCTGCGGCGCCGTTTGATCACTCATGTGTCCCATTTTGATCCTCGCGGGGGCGGCGTGCGCGGCGAGGCGCCCAAGGTGTCGCTGTAAGTTCAGTACGCTCCCGCCCATGGCTGATCGTTACGGGTCCGACGTGCTCACCGGAACCCCCTCGGCGCACCACCGTTCGCGGCCGACCTCGCGGCCGGTTCCCGCCACCACCGGCCGGGTGGTCGAAGAGGTGCAGAGCGGGTTTGTCGGCGCCGTGGTGCGGGTCGAGAAGAGCGGCGGCGTCCACCTGGTGGTGCTGGAGGGGCGCGGCGGCGCCCTGCGCTCCTTCCCCCTCGGGCCGGGTTTCTGGATCGACGGCCAGCCCGTCACCCTCACGCCCCCGCTCAAGGCCTCGGCACCGGCGGCCACCCACTCGGCCTCGGGCTCCCGCCTGGCCGCGGCACCCGCCCCGGCGCGCACCGCCCGCGCCTCGCGCATCTGGGTGGAGGGACGCCACGACGCCGAACTCATCGAGAAGGTGTGGGGAGACGACCTGCGCGAGGTGGGGGTGGTGGTCGAAATGCTCGATGGCGTCGACAACCTGGCCGAGCGGCTCGCGGAGTTCGCCCCCTCGCAGGGCCGGCGCGTGGGCGTGCTCGTCGATCACCTGGTGCCCGGTTCCAAGGAGCGGCGCGTCGCCGACGCGGTTCTGGCCTCGGTGCCGGCAGGGTCGGTCGAAATCCTGGGGCATCCCTACGTGGATGTGTGGGAGGCGGTGAAGCCGGCGCGGCTGGGGCTGGCCGCCTGGCCGGTGATCCCGCGAGGGACCGACGTGAAGGTGGGCACGCTGCGCGCCCTGGGTTGGCCGGCGGCCACCCAGGCGGATGTGGCCGCCGGCTGGCGGCGAATCCTGGGGGCCGTCACGTCGTACCGCGACCTGGAACCCGCGCTGTTATCCCGCGTCGAGGCCCTGATCGACTTTGTCACCGCGTAGGGCATCCCTACGCCCAGGCCTCAACGCTCGGACTCCCTCACCCAAGCACCCGCAGGTGGGTTCGATCCGTCCGCCCCAGCGAACCCGCCAGCTTGCGGTCCAGCGTGACCAGAGTCCCACCCCTCCCAGCGGCCAGGTTGAGCAGATGCAGGTCGGTCATCTGCCGGAATCCTCGGATAGACGAGGTGTCAACCAGAGGAGCCTGCAACGAGGACAGGTCAGGCCAGAACTCCCAACGCTCGTCGGCTCTCAGCCTAGACAGTGCCGCCGCGGCGTCGGCATAGGTGAGGTCGGCGTCGGTGACGGCCGGGTTCATCAGCAAGCGGATCAGGCCGACCTCTGTGATGGGGGTGGTGCCAAATGTCCCAACGGCGTCGAACCACTGCCGGGCAAGGCCGTGGTGTTCGTGATCGGTGTAGCACAATGCGACCAGAACGTTCACGTCCGGCAGTTCACTCCTCATTTTGGGCGTCCAGCACCGCCTGCGTGGTCAGGGTTCTACCCGACCTGGACGAGAAGGTGAGCAGGCGCTCGGAGGGGCGAACCTGCTGGGCGACGACATCCGCTCCCTCGGCGGCCAGCCGCGCTATCAGCACGCTGGCGCGACTCTCGTCCGGCCAGCGGGTGTGGGCCACCTGAAGGGCGCGCTCGACGTCCGGGGTGTGGGTCACCTGGGTGCGCGGCAAGGTGGTGGGCATGCCTCAAGTGTACCACCGAAGAGACTGTCCTGTTGCACCGAGTGGCTTCGGGACGGCAATCGCCGTCCGAGTTCCCGAGTTGCCAGCAACCCTCACCCAGTCAACTCGTGGGTGACCGCATCGGCCAGAAGGCGGCCCCGGCGGGTGAGGACTATTCGGTGCCCGGGGCCGCCGGTGCCGTCTGCGCCTGCGACGGCGGGGTCATCGATTGGGCCCAGAGTGATCAGGCCCTGCGCGATCAGGTCGGGGATCGCCGCGCGGCCCGCCTCCGACAACGCCTCCACCGGCAGTCCCTCACGCAGCCGCAGCCGCAGCATCACCCGCTCTAGGGCGTCATCGGCGGCGGTGAGGGTCTCCCGGCCCTCTATCGGCAGTTCCCCCGCCGTCAGCAGGGCGGCGTAACGGCGCGGGTGCTTGACGTTCCACCAGCGGGAGCCCGTGGCGGCTTGGGTGCGGGTCTTTGGAGGGCTCTTGGTTTCGAGACGCGATCCTGCGGATCGCTCCTCAACCAGCGAGGCGGGGGCTGCATCAACCGGCGAGGTGGGAGCACCTCCAGCCGGCGGGGCGGGTGGCGGGGATACCGGGCCACGGAGGTAGGAGTGCGCGCCGGGGCCGATCCCCCACCAATCGTCGCCCCGCCAATAGTGCAGGTTGTGGCGGGACTCG
>WRIF01000010.1 GCA_009782865.1 Promicromonosporaceae bacterium | reverse complement strand
TACTGCGCAGGGGTCGACCGTGCTGTGCAAGCTGTGGAGATGGCACTCGACCGGTTCGGGGCGCCGGTGTACGTGCGAAAGCAGATCGTGCATAACACGCATGTGGTCAACGAGCTGGAAAAACGTGGGGCCGTCTTCGTCGAGGAAATCGAGGAAGTACCGGAGGGTGGGGTCGTTGTCTTCTCCGCGCACGGCATAGCGCCGGAAGTGCGCGTCGCCGCGCAGCAGCTCGGGCTGAGGACGATCGACGCCACCTGTCCGCTTGTCACCAAGGTGCACAACGAGGCGCGGCGTTTCGCCGTCGGCGACTACGACATCCTGCTGATCGGTCACACCGGGCACGAGGAGGTCGAGGGCACCGCCGGCGAGGCGCCGGAGCGGGTGCAGGTCATCAACTCGATCGCCGACATTGCCCGAGTGCAGGTGCGAGACGAATCCAAGGTGGTGTGGCTCTCTCAGACCACGCTCTCCGTGGATGAGACGCGCCAGGCCGTGGCGGCGCTGCGGCGGAGATTCCCGCTGTTGCAGGATCCCCCCTCCGATGACATCTGCTACGCCACGCAGAACCGGCAGGGAGCGGTCAAGGAGATGGCGCCGGAGTGCGAGGTGGTGATCGTAGTGGGCTCGGCCAACTCGTCTAATTCGGTGCGCCTGGTCGAGGTGGCCAGGCAGGCCGGGGCCGGGGCGGCGCACCGGGTTGACTTCGCGGCGGAGATCGATGCCGCCTGGCTGGAGGGAGCGCAAACGGTGGGGGTGACCTCGGGGGCGTCCGTGCCGGAGATATTGGTGCGCGATGTGCTGACCAGGCTCGCCGAGCTTGGCTACGCCGACGTGGAGGAACGCCGCATCCTCACCGAGGAGCTGACCTTCAGCCTGCCGCGCGAGCTGCGCTAGGCAGGCTGCGCTACTCGGGCGAGACCAACTCCGGGCGAGACAGCGGCCGCAGTCCCTCCTCGATCCCGGACAGCTCGGGCAGCGCGTGCCGAGAGTCGACGACGTCGAGTGCCACCATCCGGCGGGCCGACACCAACACCTGCGACTCCAGCGAACCGACAAACGAGTTGTACCCCTTGACGGCGCGTTCCAGGGCCGAGCCCATCGAGGTGACATGTTTGCCGAGGGTGGCCAGCCGGGAGTGCAACTCCTTGCCGACCCGCAGCACCTCGGCGGCATTGGCGGCGAGGGCGTCCTGCCGCCAGGCGAACGCCACCGTGCGCAGCAGGGCGATCAGGGTCATGGGGGTGGCGATGATCACCCCGGCCCGGGCGGCGTCCTCTAGCAGGTTGGCATCGCGCTCGGCGGCGGCCGACAGGATCGCCTCGGCGGGCACGAACATCACCACAAACTCTGGGCAGGCCGCGAACTGGTTCCAGTACTCCTTGGCCGAGAGGTCGGCGACATGCTTGCGCACCTGCCTGACATGCGCATCGAGGCAGGACTCGCGCGTTACCGGGCAATCGGTCTGCTGCGCCTCCAGGTAGCCGAGCAGGGCGACCTTTGCATCGACCACCACCTGCTTGCCGCCGGCCAGCCGCACCACCAGGTCGGGTCGGAGCAGCGAGCCGGCTCCGTCGCGCACGGAGGGTTGCTCCACGAAGTCGACATGGGGAAGCATGCCGGCCGCCTCGACCACCCGGCGCAGCTGCAGTTCCCCCCAGGCGCCGCGCGTCTGTGACGAGCGCAGGGCGGTTAGCAGGTCGGAGGTGCCGCGGCGCAGCTCTCGGTTGGCCGCCTCCAGGCCGCGCAGCTGCTCGGCCAGCGTGGCCTGCCCCACGGCCCGCGAACGGTCGGCGGCCTCGGCCTGGGCGGCCGCCTGGGCCAGGGCCTCCTGTAGGGGCTCCACCAGGGAGCGCAGCGACGCCTCCTCGCGCGCGGCGGCGTCCCGCTCGGACAGGATCCCGCGCAGGCCCGCCGCCTCCTGCCGCGCCCCCTGCAACTCGGAGCGCACGCGAATCTGTTCCAGCTCGAGCGAGCGTCGTGAGGCGGCGCCCCGCGCCGTCGCCCAGGCGAATCCCAGCGCGCCGCCGGCCAGCAGGGCGAGGGCCAACAGCAGGATCGTCGTCGTACTCATGACTCAACCCTGTCACGAGGCACTGACAAAGGGTCGTCTCGTCGGCGTCGTGGCCCTATGGCGCTAGGGCGGAAGTTGCAGAGACTTCAGGGTGGAAGTTGCAGAAATTCTAGGAAGGAAGTTGCAGGAGGTTCAGGGCGGAGGATGCGGCACGGCCGACTGGTGGGGCCCGGCCTAGTCGACGGGAGCGATCTCACGCCCCGGCAACGAGTTCGCCAGGACGCGGGCGGCCAGGGCCAAGCCGTCGTCATTGAGGACGGCATGATGGATCGGGAGCACCCTGGCATTCGGGTAGTACTTGACGAACGCCACCGCATCGGCGATCCGGCACCAGGGCCCGGCGATTGGGGTCAGCAACTCCAAGACACGCTCGGCGTGGGGGAGGCGGGGAAAGGAGTCGCCCGGGTGTAGCACCACGCCGTTGAACAGGTAGGCCAGGTTTGAGGGGAGGGGAATCTGCGGGGCGATCTCCGCATGCGTGCTGGCAAACGCCTCAACCCGCAGGTCGCCAACCTCGCAGGCGGTGCCCGGAGTGACGAGGTTCAGCAGCGCGGGGTCGGCGCCGGCCTGGCGGAGGAGGTCGAGGACATCGGCCGGCCCCCAGACCGGCTTGCCGGCGGCGAGCACCCATGGCGGATCAAGATGGTCGGGATGGCCGTGGGTGACGAAGATGGCGTCATACTCTTCGGGCTCGGGGCGAGCGCTCCAGGAGCCCGGGTCGACGAGGATGGTCGCCTGCCCGCCGATCACCAGGGCGGCCGAATGGCCAAGGAGTTGGACGACGGTCGAGGTGGCCATGTCCCCAGCACACCCGATCCCGGGCCAGGCGGCACCTCGGGTGGCGCCAGATGTCCCTGTCGGTGTTCACCTTGTCTGCCCGTTTTCCGCCTGGTCGACCTGTTCGGGCGTCGGCGTCCCGGTGCCCCGCCTTGTCGCCGGCCGCAGCGCCAGGCTCGGCCGGTCCCGAGGTCGCCTGCATGACAGGGGTGGGCTATAGGCTGGCGGCATGAACGACTCGCCCGCCACCGGGGCCTTTCCGGTACCCGCCGCCCATCTCGCCCCGCCCCCTGCGTCGGCCCCGAATCCAGGCGCCGCCCTGTCCTGGCGCGGCCTGTGGAAGAAGTTCGGAGAGGTGATCGCGGTGGCCGGCGTCGACCTGGACGTGCCCCGTGGATCGATGTATGGGCTGGTGGGGCCCAACGGGGCGGGCAAGACCACGTCGTTGTCGATGGCCACCGGGCTGCTGCGCCCCGACTTCGGAGCCGTCACCGTTCTCGGCGTCGACGTCTGGGCCGCCCCCACCCCGGCCAAGCGCCTGCTCGGCGTGCTCCCCGACGGCGTGCGGCTCTTTGATCGCCTCACCGGCGCGCAGCTGATCACCTACGCCGGCCTGCTGCATGGCATGGACCGCGCGGAGGTGGCGGCCCGCGTCGAGGACCTGCTCGGCGCGATGGACCTCACCAAGGCGCGGGACAAGTTTGTGGTCGACTACAGCGCCGGCATGACCAAGAAGGTGGCCCTGGCCTGCGCGCTCATCCACGCCCCCCAGGTGGTGGTGCTCGACGAGCCCTTCGAGTCCGTCGACCCCGTCTCCGCCGCCAACATCCGCGACATCCTCGCCGACTTCGTCTCCTCGGGCGGCACGGTGATCGTCTCCTCGCACGTCATGGACCTAGTCCAGCGCATGTGCTCCCACGTGGCGGTCATGGCACAGGGACAGGTGCTCGCCGCGGGCCCGGTCGACGAGGTGCGCGGCGGACGCGACCTCGAGTCCGTGTTCGTGGACCTGGTGGGCGGTCGCAAGGAAGGCGAGACCCTCTCGTGGCTGCACGGTCAGGGCAAGTGATGATGGCGACGTCGAGCGGCACCGCGCCTGGATCAGGTGCTGGCCTGCCCGCAGGCGCCAGGCCGGTGACCGTGCCGATCTCCACCTTTGCCCGCCTGAAGCTGACCCTGCTGGGCAATGCCCTGCGCAGGTCGATCTGGCAGACCATCGGCTTCGTGTTCGGCGTGGTGTACGCGGCCTCGATGGTGTTGGGCGCGGTCGCGGTCGCGCTATGGGGCAACCTCGGGGACGTCACCACCGTCGCCGAGGTGGTGGTGTTGATCGGCGCGCTGGTCGTGGCCGGCTGGTGGCTGCTGCCCATCTTTTTGTACGGGGTCGACGCCACGCTCGACCCACAGCGATTCGCGCTGTATCCCCTGAGTCGCGGTCGCCTGCTGGGCGGGCTGACCATGGCGGGCCTGGTCTCCATCCCGGCGATTGCCACCCTGTTTGCCCTGCTCGCGTTGGCCGGGATGTGGGCCTCAAGGTCACTGGTGGTGTTCCTGCTGGCCCTGCTCGGGGTGGTGCTCGCCTTCGGGATCTGCCTGGTCGGGTCGCGGGCGCTGACCACAGTGCTGGCGCCGCTCATGGAGGGCCGCCGGACCCGGGAGGCGCTGACCGTGGTCGGCTTCCTGGCCATCTTGGCCATCTCGCCGCTGCTTACGGTCCTCACCGCTCACTTCGAGGAGACGGGGCTCAGCCCCGCCGCGCTGCGGGGCCTGCTCGACGAGATTGCCACCAATGCCGGCTGGACCCCCCTGGGCGCCCCATGGGGCATGGCCCGGTCGGCCTACCTGGGCGACTGGGGGACGGCCGGATGGCAGTTCCTCATCGCGTTGGCCACGCTGGCGGCGCTGTTCGCCCTGTGGGCGTGGGGGATTGGTCGGGTGTTGACCAACCCGCGCACCGGTTCGGCCAAGGCGGAGAAGGCCAAGGGCCTCGGCTGGTTCGCGCGTTTCCCGGCCACTCCGACCGGTGCCGTCGCCGCCCGCGCGGCCACCTACTGGTTCCGCGACCCCCGCTACTCGATCTCCCTGCTCGCGGTGGTCTCGATCCCCGTCATCTTCTTCTTCGCCGGGCGGGTGGGCGACGGTGAGATCGTCTCCCTGATGATGCTCGCCCCGCCGCTGGTGGCGTGGGTCATGGGTGTCTCGATTGCCAACGATGTCGCCTCCGACTACACCGCCTTCGCCCTGCATGTCGCCGTCGGCGTCCCCGGTCGGGCCGACCGCTGGGGCCGCCTGATCCCGGTGGCCGTCGTCGGCCTGCCGCTGACGGTCGCCCTGTGCGTGGCCGCCTCCTGGGTCACCGGGCACTGGGCATGGCTGCCTGCCATCTTGGGGGTGACGCTGTGCATCCTGGGCGCCTCCCTGGGCATTGGATCGGCCGCCTCGGCGCGCTGGCTCTACCCCATGGTCAAGCCGGGGGAGTCTCCGCTGAAGCAGCCGCAGGGCGCGGCGATGGCCTCCATGGTCTCCTTGGGGGTGCAGGTGGGCCTGCTCGGGCTGGTGTTGTTGCCGGCGGTCGCGCTGGCCATCGCCTCGGTGGTGTTGTCGATCGTCAGCCCGGGGGCGCTGGTCCTCACCCTTGGTCTGGCGGCCCTGGTGGTGGGCGCGGCCGTCGGCCTCCTCGTCCTCATCGGTGGGGTTCGCTGGGGCGCCCGCGCCCTCGAACGGCGAGCCCCGGAGATCCTGCAACAGGTCACCAACTTCCCGTAGGGGCCGGTGCGGGTGGGCGGGGCTAGAATGTCCCAACGTGGCTCTCACTATCGGCATCGTCGGCCTGCCCAACGTCGGCAAGTCCACCCTGTTCAACGCCCTGACCCGGGCGACGGTCCTCGCGGCGAACTACCCGTTCGCAACCATCGAACCGAACATCGGGGTGGTGAACCTGCCCGACCCGCGCCTGGGCGTCTTGGCCCAGATGTTCAACTCGGAGAAGACCATCAACGCGACCGTGTCGTTTGTGGACATCGCCGGCATCGTCAAGGGCGCCTCCGAGGGCGAGGGCCTGGGGAACAAGTTCCTGGCCAATATCCGCGAGGCGGATGCCATCTGCCAGGTCACCCGGGTCTTTTCCGACCCAGACGTGGTGAGGGTCGAGGGTTCGACCGATGCCGCCGGCGACATCGAAACCATCTCCACCGAGCTGATCCTCGCCGACCTGCAGACCCTGGAGAAGGCGATCGTCCGCCTGGACAAGGAAGGGCGGCTGGTCAAGGGGGAGTACGCCCCGCTCACCGCCGCCCTCAAGGCGCAGCAGATCTTGGAGGCGGGTACCACCTTGTTCCAGGGAGCGGCGGCGGCAGGCCTCGACCTGGCCGACATCAAGCCGTTGCAGCTGATGTCCGCCAAGCCGTTCATCTACGTCTTCAACATGGACGAGGCCGGACTGGCCGACGCCGCCCTGCGGGCCGAACTGTCGGCCCTGGTGGCCCCGGCCGAGGCGATCTTCCTGGATGCCCAGTTTGAGTCCGAACTCGTCGAGCTCGACGCCGAGGAGGCGGCCGAGATGCTGGCCGACTCGGGCCAGGAGGAGGCCGGCCTGGACCAACTGGCCCGCGTGGGCTTCGACACCCTGGGCCTACAGACCTATCTCACCGCCGGCCCCAAGGAGTCCCGCGCCTGGACCATCCGCGAGGGCGCCAAGGCCCCCGAGGCCGCCGGGGTGATCCACACCGACTTTGAGCGCGGCTTCATCAAGGCCGAGGTCATCTCGTTCGATGAGCTCGTGGCCGCCGGGTCCATCGCTGCCGCCCGCGCCGCCGGCAAGGCCCGCATCGAGGGCAAGGAGTATGTGATGCAGGACGGCGACGTGGTGGAGTTCCGCTTCAACGTATAGCCGTTGGGCCGTTGGTAGCCGTTGCCCATGCTCCTTACTCTTGCTACTTTCCTTACATGAGTACGATGTGCGCCACGATCACCTCGAAGGGGCAGATTACCCTGCCGGCCACAGCCCGGCGCCTCTTGGGTTTGCGGGCCGGCCAGAAGGTGGCCATTCGCGGGCAGGACCACTCGCTGACGCTGGAGGCCCCGTCGGACATCGAGTCGGTTCGACAGTTGCTGCGGGCGGAGGTCGAGCGGGCAGGAACCTGGGGGATGATCTCGGCGGCTGGAGACGGCTGGGCGGCGCGCGCCGAGGACTATCGTGCCGACCGCTGACACCAACGCGATTTTGCGGTGGATGCTTAACGACGTGCCGAGGATCACCGAACGGGCCGCCGAGATACTGACCGAGGCCCCGCGCTGCGTAGTGCCTGACGCGGCGCTGATCGAAGTGGTCTATGTGCTGGAGGGGGTCATGGGAGCGCCACGCTCTTCAATCGTCACGGCGATCGAGGTGTTGCTGGCCGAGGCCGACTTCGACGCCGAACGGTCCACCTGGACGGTGGCGCTGGCCGAGTATCAGGCGCACCCCAAACTGTCGATTGTCGACACTTTCCTGGCGGCACAGGCCGTACATTCCGGACGGGGCTCGCTCTACACCTTTGACGCCAAGTTGGCCGAGCAGATCGAGGTGGCGCGCCTGCCTTAGCCGCCTCCCGCCTCGTGTATCGACTGGCGCAGCAGGCGGGAGAGCAGCTTCCGGGTGACCTCGATGCCGCGGGTGGTGAGAATCGACTCGGCGTGGAACTGGATGCCCGCGAAGTTGGGGCCGTAGATGGCGTGCACGTCCCCGGTGGTCGGCTCGGCGTCGACCGTGAAGCCTCGCCCCTCCAGGCAGGCCGGCGCCTTGGCCACAAACGTGTTGTAGAAGCCGACCGGCTCGACATCGCCCAGCGGCCAGTCGAGGCCGTAGTTGAGCTCCACCGGGGACTGGGTTCCCTGGAACACGATGTCCTTGTAGGCCAGCTCCAGGCCGAGCGCGTGACACAGGCCCTGGTGGCCCAGGCAAACCGCCAGGAAGCGGGCGGCCGGGTCGGCCAGCAGGTCGGCCGTGGCCTCCGCGAGGTTCGCCATCTTCGGATCGCTCAGGTCGCGGGGGTCGCCCGGGCCGGGGCCGAGCACGGCTAGGTCGTAGCCCCGCAGGCAGCCCCGCCGGTACTCGCGCTGCGGGATCAGGGTCACGTTCAGGCCAAGGGCGGTGAGCTGGTGGCGCAGCATCTTGGCGAAGTCGTCTCCGCCGTCGAGGACCACGGCGGCCTTGCCCGCCAGGCGTGGGTCGGTGCGAAAGTGCCCGGCCTGGTCGGAGAGCCAAAATGGCGCCAGCAGGGCATTGCGTCGGCTCAGTTCCGTCAGGACGTCGTCGTCCTGCAGCAGCTCGGCCACGCCCGCTCCCGAGGCGGGGGGCGCCGCTGGCACCAGGCCAAACGCGGCCAGGATGCCGGCGGCCTTGGCGGCGGTCTCGGCAACCTCCGAGGCGGGACAGGAGTCGCGGACCAACGTCGCACCCGCAGTCACGGTCAGCGCGCCAGAGGCGGTGACATCGGCGGTGCGGATCACAATCGGGCTGTCCAGGACTGGGCCGCCCTCGCCGTCGCGCCCCAGGATGGCCAGCGCGGCCCCGTAGTACCCGCGCGGGGCCTCCTCGTACCTGCCGATCAGCCGCACCGCGTTCTCCACCGGCGAGCCGGTGACGGTGGCGGCGAACAGGGTGTCGCGCAGGATCTCCCGGGGGTCGCGGTCGGTGGCGCCGGCCAGCAGATACTCGGTGTGAATCAGGTGGCTCATGGGCTTGAGGAACGGCCCCACCACCTGCCCCCCGCCCGCGCAGAGGTCGCACATCATTTTCAGCTCCTCGTCGACCACCATGAACAGCTCGAAGGTCTCCTTGCGGTCGCGCAGGAAGTCGAGCAGTCGCGGCTTGACGGCGGCCACCACCGCCTCGGGGTCGTTGCCCACCTCGCGGGGCAGGCGGAAGGTGCCCGAGATCGGGTTCATCCGCAGCGCCCCGCCCGAGGCCGAGACGTGCCGTTCGGGCGAGGCTCCAATCAGGTAGCGCTCGCCGGTGTAGAAGATGAAGGTCCAGTAGGCGCCCGTCTCCGCCGCCAACAGGCGCCGGTAGACGCCGAGCGCCGCGTCCTTCGACCAGTTGCCGACGACGGCCCGAAACTGCCGTCCGATCACCAGGTTGGCGCCCTCGCCCTGGCCGATCTCCTGGTCGATTACCGTCCGAACCACGCGCTCGTACTCGTCGTCGCTGGTAGTGAAGCCGCCGCGGTCGGTGAACTCCAGCGGCACCTCGGGCAGGGCGGCGACGACATCGGACACCGCCAGCTCTGCCTCAAACTCGATATCGACGACGGTCAGGGGAGTGTCGTCGTCATCGTAGGCCGGGCCGAGCTCAAACCCCCGCTCGGCGATCTGCCGAAAGGGCACCGCCAGCAGGCGGTCTACGGTGCGGCCCGGCTGGGGTGGGCCCGACTCTAGGGGTACGTCCAGCAGCGAGTCGGCGGCCCAGGGGGTGCCCCCGATCGCCCCGATGGTCGCCTTGTTCCCGGCGCGCGTGGCCCGCCGGATCAGCGCCCAGGCCGGGTAGCCGGTCAGGGCGGAGATGACCTGGGCGGCGGGGCGCGGGCTCGTCATGGCGGGAATCGTACCGCCCCCGCCACCCGGGGCCTTCGGGCCGCCCGGTAAGCGCTGGCACACGGAGGCTTAAGCGACACTTGGCCTGCGACCTGCGAAAATGGCGCCGTCCGCGCCTACCAGGGCGCCGCGTGGCACGTCCAGCCCGGAAAACTGGCCCAAAGTGCTCGTCGGGCTTGGCGCGAACCATGCAGGTGCGCTGACGCGGCTGTTAAGCGAAGGTCGCGACTTGGTAACGGAATCGCCTTAAACGCCGGTTTCCGGCCAGGGGCCACCCCGCAGCGCCTAGGGTTCTCTGTGTTCAAAGTGGTAATTGGCCCATTTAGCCGAGCCACACCCCCACATGGATAAAGGATCACCATGAAGATCAGGCGTACTGCGGGCCTTGTTGCCGCAATTGCTGCCACCGCCCTCGTGGTCTCTGCCTGCGGCTCCCCGGAGACCGCGCAGGAAGAACCCCAGGCGACCGCCCCTGCCGGCGGCGACGACACGGAAGGCGAGACCCCGGAGCCCGGTGCCGTAGAGCAGCACATCTCCGTGGGCTGGAACCAGCCCTTCTTCTCCCAGAACAACCTCACCGCGATCGGTAACGCTACCGCCAACGCGAACATCCTCTACATGACCAACTGGGCGTTCTGGTACTTCGACGCCGACCTGAACCAGGTGCCCCGCACCGACTTCGGCACCTTCGAGATGACCAACGAGGGCCACACCCTCGACCTCGTGCTCAACGAGGGCGTCGTCTGGTCCGACGGCGTGGCCGTCGACGCCGCCGACCTGATCCTGTTCTGGGGCGCCCAGAACCCGCGCTTCAACACCGCCGACCAGGTGGAAGAGCACCAGACCGATGAAGACGGCAACCCGCTGTTCTTCGACGGCGAGGGCAACCCGACCACCGAGCCCACCCGTACCGAAGAGGACGACGAGGGCGCCGAGGTCGAGGTGGACAACACCCCGATCACCGAGATGGTCACCCCTGAGGGCGCCGTCTGGTTCTCGGGCACCTCCGAGATGATCGGTGCCATGAACGAGTTCCCGGAGATCACCAACGACGGCCGCGGCGTCACCTTCACCTTCACCGAGTTCCAGAACGCCTGGATGTCGCTGTTCGGCGTCCCGCCGATCGCCGCCCACGTGGTTGCCCAGCTTGCCCTCGGCATCGACGACCCGCAGGCGGCCAAGGACGCCCTGATCGACGCCTTCCGCGACAACGACACCGTTGCCCTCGCCGAGATCGCCAACGTGTGGAACACCGCGTTCAACTTCACCTCGCTGCCGGACAACCCGGCCCTGTACCTGGCCACCGGCCCGTTCGTCATGAGCGAGTTCGTGGAGGGTCAGTACATGATCCTGGTTCGCAACCCGCACTTCGCCAGCTGGGCCGACCCGACCTACGTGCCGACCGTCGACACCGTCACCATCCGCTGGAACGAGGACCCGCTGGCTCAGATCCAGGCCCTGCAGAACTTTGACATCGACCTGGTTGCCCCGCAGGCCACTGCGGACACCCTCCAGGCCGTACAGGCCCTGCCCAACGCCTCCTACATCACCGCCGTCGGCGGCACCTGGGAGCACATTGACCTGGTGGTCGGCGGTGCGGGCTTCGGCTTCGACTCCCCGTTCAACCCGGTCAACTGGAACGGCAACGAAGACGCCGCCCGCCTCGTGCGCCAGGCCTTCCTGCACTCGATCCCGCGTAACCAGATTGTGCAGACCCTCATCGACCCGATCGCTCCCGGCTCCACCGTCCGCAACTCCTTCCTGTGGATCCCCGGCGCCGAGGCCTACGCCCAGTCTGTCTCGCAGAACGGCTCCGCCGCCTTTGCGAACACCGACGTCGAGCTGGCCGCCGAGCTGATTGCCGAGGCGCGCGAGCTGGCCGGTGACGGCGCCCGCTGGGCCGATGGTGACATCCCCGTCCGCATGATCTTCGCCCCGGCGAACGTGCGCCGTCAGGACCAGTTCCAGCTGATCACCGCCTCGGCGGCCCAGGCCGGCTTCCAGATGGTCGACGCCTCGGACCCCAACTGGGGCACCATCGTGTTCGAGAACCCGGACGCCTACGACGCCGCCCTGTTCGGCTGGCAGTCCACCAACACCATGCTGAACAACGCTCGCGCCAACTACGAGACCGATGGTCAGAACAACCCCTACGGTTGGTCGAACGCCCGGATCGACGAGCTGTGGGAGCAGATTTCCACGATGGTTGACGATGACACCGCTGAGGCTCGTGCCGCCGGCCTGGAGATCGAGCAGATCATCTGGGACGAGGCCTGGACCATCCCGGTGTTCCAGTTCCCCGAGGTGGTGGCCTACAGCAACCGGGTCGCCAACGCCTCGACCATCCCGCTTTCCCCGATGATCTTCTGGAACTTCTGGGAGTGGGAGATCGTAGCCAACTGATTCTCAGTGGCACTGTGACCGCCTGGTGCGGTCACCGATAACCGCAACGCTCTTGTGGTGAGATAGTTCACCCGAGCTAGCAAGCAACCCGCGCGGGGGTGCCGATCCTAATGGGACTGGCACCCCCGCCGTGTTATGAGCCCTACCGATCTAGCGGTAGGCTCCTCCCCTAACCCCCCATTTAGCGTTTATCTACTCTCCGAGGCAAGGACCCCATGGCCACCCCCGCGACACTCGACGCGCCCGACGCTGAGGCGTTGGACGTCCCCGAGGCTCAGCCGGCGCGCCGCTCCTGGTTCTCCAGGTCTGCGCCGATGCTGACCTTCTTGGGACAGCGTCTCCTCTCCGCCCTCATCGTTATGCTCGGCGCGACGTTCATCGTCTACATGCTGCTGAGTTACGCGGTCAACCCGCTCGAAGACCTGCTCTTCAGCCAGGACCCCAACCGGGACATGCTGATCGCCGAGCGCACCCAGTTGCTTCGGCTCGATCTCGCCCCGCCCGTGCGGTACCTCATGTGGTTGGGCAACGCGGTCACCGGAAACCTGGGAGCCTCCTCCGTCACCGGCGCCTCGGTGACCTCGATGCTGGGCTCGGCCATCCCGACCACCGTGACGCTGGTCTCGGCGGCGACCGTCTTGGCGATTGTCCTGGGCATCCTGGTCGGCATCGTCTCGGCGCTGCGACAGTACACCCGCTTTGACTACTCGGTCACCTTTATTTCCTTCGTGCTGTTCTCCCTGCCCTCCTTCTGGGTGGCGGTGCTGGCCAAGCTGTACGGGGCGATTGGCTTCAACGACTTCCTGGCCGATCCGCACTTCGCGTGGTACGTCATGATCATCGTGCCGCTGGTCTCGGGGGTGGTCTGGTCGGCCATCATCGGCGGCAGCCGCAAGACGCGCTGGATCAGCTTCGCCGCCTCCGCCGTGGTCACCTTTGGAGCGATGTTCCTCATGACGGCCACCGACTGGCTACAGCGCCCCACCCTGGGCTACCTCGGGGTGGCCCTCATCGGCCTGGGCGCGGCCTTCGCACTGACCGCCATGGTGGCCGGCCTGCAGAACCGGCGCGCGCTCTACTCCGCCCTGACCACCGCCGCCGTCGGGGTGGTGCTCATGTACCCCCTGCAGTGGGCCTTCCAGAGCCACGTCATCAACTGGGGCCTGGTTGTCCTGCTGGCCCTCTCGGCCCTGGTGGCCGGCTGCGTCATCGGCTGGCTCTACGGCGGCTTCGACCGCAGCATCTCGATGCGAATCTCCGCGCTGGTGGCCCTGATCACCGGCCTGGCCATCTTCTTCGACCGCATCATGTCGGTCTGGCCGTTCTACAACCGGATGGGGCAGGTGCTGGGCCGCCCGATCCCCACCATGGGGGCCTCCCGCCCGGGCCTGAGCTCGGCTCCCGGCTACGACTTCTGGATCGGGACCCTCGACTCGATGACCCACCTGATCCTGCCGACCATCACCCTGCTGTTGATCTCGTTTGCCGGATACACCCGCTACTCGCGTGCCTCGCT